>DATCMP010000606.1:0-6299 GCA_036563365.1 Thermomicrobiales bacterium | reverse complement strand
CAACAGCGACACGCCCAGCATCGCCAGCGGGTTGCTGTGCTGCGCGAAGAGCGCGGTCTGCCAATCGCCGAGCAGCGTCGGATGTGCGAACACCTCCCGCAACCCCGCGACGATCACGATCGCGTTGAGGCCCAGGTATAGCCCCACGAGCACGACCGCGATCCCGATCGCCTCCTTGAACCCTTTGAGGAAGACCGCGCCGAGTAGCACGACCAGCCCCAGCGTGATCGCGACCTCCTGCCCGTGGAGCGCGGCGGGGACGAACGGATTCTCCACGACGTGCGCCGCCGCGTCGGCTGCCGAAAGGGTGATCGTGATGATGAAGTCGGTCGCGACGAAGCCGAGCAGGGCCAGGACGAAGAGCTTCCCCTGCCACCATGGCAGCAGTCGCTCCAACATCGCGATCGAGCCCTCGCCGTGCGGGCTCTCGCGGGCGACCCGCCGATAGATCGGCAGCGCACCGAGGAGGGTCAGCAGAACCAGGATGAGGGTGGCGAACGGCGCGAGCGCCCCGGCGGCCAGCGCCGCGATCCCCGGTTGATAGCCCAGCGTGGAGAAATAGTCCACGCCGGTCAGGCACATCACCCGCCACCACGGCTGCGCGTGGTGGGTCGCCTCATGTTCTTGCTGATACGGCGCGTCCGGCTCCGCCACCTGGCCCTGGAGGAGCCAGTTCACCAGCGGCTTGGTCGCCGTAGGGCGATGCGGCGCGGACACCGGGCGTGGGAGCGCGAGTGCAGGCGCAGGCGCAACCTCCGCGCCCCGGCGCACTACGCGCACATAGCGGTCGCCGGGATGGCTCCCGGCGAGATGTTTCGTTGGCTTGGTTTCGCCGTCCCGCGTGGAAATGGCGGGTGCCGCCGATGCGGATGCGCCGTTCGGCGAGGCACCCGCGCTGGGATGATAGCCGATCGCGGGGCAGCCCGGACTCGGGTCGGGGTCCGGCTCCGTACTCCCTTCCGGCTGCGCGTTTGGTTTCTCCGTCTCCATCACCCCATCTCTCTCTCACGGATCGCGACCGATCGCCCCTCGCCCTGATTGCTGTCGCCGGGGGCGGCATAAGGACTATTAACGGCGATCCGGCGCGCCGCTGTCCTCAATATTCCCTCAACATTTGGCGAGATACGCGCATGACGCGAGGATCGTCGTGGGTCGGTTGGTGAGGGAGTGAGCACCCTCGCCCGCTGCGCCCCGGAACGGATCGTCTATGATGGTGATCGCGCCGTGCCGGACGCCGCCGCGATCGGGAAGAGATGGCCGGGATGACGACCAAGGAGGGGCCATGAGCGCCGAGACCGCCGAGCAAACAGCCACCCCAACGTTCGCGTTGAAAGAGATCTTCGATGCGAACCGGCTCCGGTTCATCGCCGCGCAGCTCACCGCCGTCTATCCGGCGTTCGACGCGGATCGCTTCCTCACCCTGGCCCTGGACGACCTCGACACACTGGAACTGATGCAGCGCCTGCGCCACACCACGGAGTGCCTGCACGCCACCCTGCCGAGCGACTACCACGCGGCGCTCGATATCCTCCGCTTGGTGGCACCACGGATCAACCACGGCTTCGCCAGCATGATCCTGCCCGATTACGTGGCCCGCTACGGCCTCGACGATCCCGCCACCTCGCTCGAAGCGTTGCGGTTCTTCACCACCTTCGGGTCGTCGGAGTTCGGCATCCGACACTTCCTACGCCGCGACCTGGCGGCCACCCTCGCCGTGATGGAACGGTGGTCGCGCGACGAGAACGAGCATGTCCGCCGCCTCGCGAGCGAGGGATCGCGCCCGCGCCTCCCCTGGTCGTTCCGCCTCGATCCGCTGATCGCCGACCCGTCGCCGACCGCGCCGATCCTTGACAACCTCCGCGCCGACCCGAGCCTCTACGTCCGCAAGTCGGTCGCGAACCACCTCAACGACATCACCAAAGATCACCCCGAGTGGGTGCTCGACCGGCTCGCGGGCTGGTCGCTGGACGATCCGCAGACCGCCTGGATCGCCAAGCGTGCCCTGCGGACGCTGATCAAGCGCGGCGATCGGCGGGCGCTGGCGCTCATCGGCGCTGGCGATGCACCGCAGGTGCGCGTGGACGACCTCACCGTTTCGCCCACAGCAATCGCGCTGGGCGAGCGGATAGCCATCGCATTCACGCTGACCTCGGTCGTCGCGACGCCGCAACGGCTGGTAGTCGATTATGTCATCCATTACGTCAAAAAATCGGGAGCGACCTCGGCCAAAGTCTTCAAGTTGAAAGAGCTGACCCTCGCCCCCGGCGAGACCGTATTCCTCGCCCGCGAGCAGCAGATCCGCGACTTCACCACGCGCGTCCACCACCCCGGTCGGCACGACGTGGAGATCATGGTCAACGGTGAACGGGTCGCACGGGCCTTCTTCGACCTCGCCCGCTGACGACACAACACCGGGGGATGTCCACGTAGCGAACGACGAACGCGCAAAGGGAGCGGCAACGGTGAAACGGGTCAATGTCGGGGAGAGCGAGTGCCCGATCTCGCAGTCGGTCGAGCGGATCGGCGACTGGTGGAGCCTGCTGCTGGTAAGGTAGCAGAGCGTATTGAGCATGGGATTAGGCTAGAGCAGCGGAAGATATGAGGGTGTGGTTGGGCGAATTGTGAGGCGGTGACGTGGTAGGGTCCAGCAGCAGAAGTGCGTGGGGGACATGTAAGGCCAGTCCGGGACTGAAGCACCAAGACTACGCTTGGTATAAATCCCGGCTAAGGGCAGCGGCCACAAATCCCCTGACCCGGCAGGGGACCACGGTCCACTGAAGTGGACGAGGATTGTTGGGAGGCATTGCTTTTCCTCTCAGCCACCGCGCCTATGTCGAACCTAGCCTACTTCAGTAGGCTTCGTGGCCCGCAGGCCCTTAGCCGGGACTTCAGTCCCGGACTGGCCGCAACGCCACCTAACCACGTTTCCTCCGCCACGCTCCCCTCACTGTACCGAGACGATCTTCCAACTACCGCCTTCCCTGACGAGTTGCACGACCCGCGACTCGGTCGTCCCATCGCGGTAGCGCAGCTTGCCCGAGATCCGCGCCCTCCCGTTCTTGATGCTGAAGCTGGTGGTGTCGAAGCCCGCGACCGGGCCGTGCGCGCGCTCCTGTATTCCCCAGCTCGCGGCAAGGTTACCGGGGGTGACCTGATTGCGCTGCGCCGCGCTGAGACGATCATGGGCGCTGGCCCAATCCCCGGCACCGACCGCCGCGAAATACCCGCTGGTGGCATCACGCGGACCGGCACTGGCACTGCGGAGAATAACGAAGAGCACACCACCGAGCAGCACGAGAAAAAGCAGTACCATCCCCACAAGCACGCCGATATGCCACCAGAGCGGGCGGGCCGGGCGCAGCGGGGCGAGTTGAACCCCGGTGTTAGCGCGATACACCGTGTGCCAACCAAAGCTGCGACAGTTGGGGCAGCGCAGGAAGGTCTTTTTCGTCCCGCGCGCCTTGTAGCGGACGCCGCCGAGGTCCCAGATGGATTGCTCGTGACCGCACGCAGGGCAGCGGACCAGCCATTCCCGCGATTCCGCCTCCATCGCCGCAGAGACCCGACGACGGCCCACCTTGTCACCCATCGCTCTCGCCTTCGCTGCTGATGCCGCCGGGAGCGCCCGGCTCGCCACCAGAATCTACGCTGGAGATCGGTGAGCAATCACATCCGGCCCGCGTCGCCTGAGCAGCGACGGGAGTTTGCCGCTGGGCAAGGTTAGCCAACACATCCTGTCCTTCGGGCGGGCAATTCGGAGAGGCTGCTCGCTCACGCGGGCTTGTCGGTCAGATCCTTGTCTTCCATCTCCCAGGCGTGGTCCAGCGTGTGAAACGCGGTGTGGCGGATCAGATAGCGGAGCGGCCACTTGCCGGCCATCTTTCCCTGCCCGTGGAAGTCCCGGATCGCCTCCCGATAGGCATTACGATGCGTCTGCAGACCCGCAGCAGTCAGCATCGCACCTTCCGGCGTCTGTACCCCGAGACCCGTCGCCCAGTCCCGCTCCACCCCAAACGTATGGCGAACGATATGGTCCCGGTCGCGCCCGCCCCCGCGCGGCCCCTTCTGCATCTCGGCTGAGACGCGCCCTCGAACCTCGTCGAAAAAGGCCCAGCACGCCCCCATCAGCGCCAGTTCTCGCTCCACCTCTGCGCCCGTCATCTCGTGCTTATCGAAGACCGAGAACGCGAACGAGATCCCCCAGAAGTCGGTTGAGCCAGTGCCCGGATAATGCTCCACCACCTCAACGGCGGTACTGGCCGCAAATGCGTCGGCCATCCCGGCCAGCTTGGCCACCGGCGCATAGCGCGGCAGGTATGCCTGGAGCCGTTCGATCGCGGCCTCCTCGCCCTTCGCGCCACGTTCAAGGCCGGGCCAATCCGGGGCCACCGCAACGGTGCGCTTCCCTTTCGGCCCGATTTCCAGCTGCACCCGCAGTTCGTCAGCCATCACACCTCGGTCAATAAGCACAAATACAAGGAAGGAACCGGGCTACTTCTGTCCCACCCCGACAGCCGCTTTCCCACGTCGGCGCGGCGCGGGACGACGCGGGGCGAGCGGCGGTGTGGCCCGCGCCAGGTGCTCCAGGTAGAGCGCCGCGACCGCCAACCGCGCCTTCGGTGTCACCGCCGCGCGGTCGGCGGACGGGCAGAAGACGTAGACCTTCGCCTTCAGCAGCAGATAGTTCCGCAGCGTCGGGTGCAGCGGCACCCCGGCATCGCGCAGCGCGTCGCGCCGGTCCCAACCCGCGAACATCGTCGCGTTGCTCGTCGGGCGACCGGCGCGATCGACCACGTAGCGGTCGGTATTCGCCACATCCGGCACATCGGTCGCGCGCACCCAGAGGTCGCTCGTCCGCAGGTTCGGCAGATCGCGCAGGATCGCCCAGCGCAGCCGCTCCAACTGCCCCGGCTGATGCAGGAAGAGGAGGAAGCGCAGATACTCGTCCTCGCTGACCGTACGCCCGCCGATCAGATCGCTCGGCAACTCATCGTACGAGAGGCTGTAAGCCCGTTTCAGCATCTCGCGGCGCAGCAAGCGATCCTGCAAATCGGCGACGCGCGGCTGATCGGTCGGCGCGACGAGGAAGGCGCGGTCGTCCACCCGCAGGTAATCGGCGATCAGGCGGAACGCGACCGTCTCCGGCGCGCCGCCCTTGCCGCGCAGGGTCAGCGTACCGCGCCCCGCCGAGGCCAGATGCCCGTCGGTCGATGGCCCGACCAATTCCTCGATCATCCCGCGCACCATCGACTCCCCCGCCAGCACCTTCTGGTGGCCGTAGAGGTGCGCGTGCATCGCGATCCGGCTGTAGAGGACCGCTTCGAGCGCCGAGGCCCCCGCCAGGGTGATCCCCAGCCGCCCGTCGGGCGTGATCGTCATCGTCTGCAAGATCCGGTCGAGATCGACCAGCGACGGCAGCCCGGAGAAATACGAATCGCGCGCGAAATAATCCAGCTTATCGGCGTCGAGCGGCCCGCTGATGATCCCGAGCAGTTCGCTGGGCAGCCCGGCAGCCGCCAGGGTCGCCTTGTCGTCGTCGTGCTGGCGGATACAGGCGGCGACGAGCGCGGGCGCAACCCCCAACTCCGTCAGGCGCGAGGCCAGCGGCTCGCTCTCGATCAGCAGGGCGCTGACCGCCTCGTGCGGGTGGTCGTCGCCCGGCAACTGCCCGATGTAGGCCGGGTGCTCCGCGATGATCCCCTCCGAGGCGTGCGAGAACGCCCCGTGCCCGACATCGTGCGTCAGCGCCGCCGCCAGGATCATCGCGCGGTGTTCGGGCGCGTAGGGCTTGCCGCGGGTCGCTTCGAGCCGGTCGAGGATGCAACCCGCGACGTGGCGCACCCCGATCGAATGCTCGAACCGCGAGTGTCGCGCCGAGGGATAGGCCAGCCACGCCAGCCCGACCTGGAAGATCCCGCGCAGCCGCTGGAACGGCCCGCAATCGAGGACGCGCGCCTCCGCCGTCGTCAGCACGATCGAGCCATGCACCGGGTCGCGGATGAATTTCTCGCCGGGTCCGGTCGGGGAGGCGGGCTCGAACCAGTCGGGGTGCTCTTCGAGCCAATCTTCGATCTGCCCCGCGAGGGTCAGCGACGCGGGCGGCTGCGGGAACCGTAGCGGCTCGTTGATCGGCTCGCGCAACGGCGCGTCATCGGAGAGCATGGCGGCGCTCCTCCTTGTTGTCTGATCGTGTGGATGGTCTATCGGTCTGACAGAGCGGCGCATTTGCACACAACGCTAGCGGGATTAAGTATAGCGCAGGGCGGTAGGTGGGGAGAGGAGGGACCTCTCCCCCGGCC
>DATCMP010000594.1:0-3612 GCA_036563365.1 Thermomicrobiales bacterium | reverse complement strand
TCCTCCTCGGTTTGCTCCGAGAGCAGGGTGAAGACCGCATGGGCGTTCATCGTTGGGGCATCGTCCGACTCGTCGATCATCCCGGCGAGCGCGGCGAACTTCTCCTTGATCTTGATCGGCCCCGGTCGCGGTCGGTCGGATTTGACGAGGGTCAAATTCCCCTCGATCTCGTTCAGCGTGTCGGTCAACGCTTTGGCCGCTTCCGCCATCTCCGCGTTGTCGGCCTCCTTGCCCCGCCCGGCGGCGATCTCGATCTGGGCGCGCATCCGGCGTAGCTGGTTGAGTCCCTCGTTAACCGCCGAGACGCGGTCACGGATCGCCAGTTTCAACTCGAACTGCGACCGCATCTCTTCTTCGCTCGCCGGGACGCGCGGATCTTTCAGCAGCGTGAATTCCTGCGTCAGCGTCTCGCCCCCGACCGTCAGCTCAACGGTGTAGGCGCCGGGTGCCGCCTTCGGCGGGATCCCGTCATCCATCGCCTGGAGGCGCGCGGTGCGTTTCCCGCCGGCATCGACCAGCGCGGTCGGCGCGGCGTAGCGATAATCCCAGACGAAGCGATTCATACCGGCAGCGACCGGGACGATCTGGCCGCCGAGCGCCTGCTCGTCATCCTCGTCGGTCTCGTTCGCGGGCGACTCCGGCGCTTCTGCCGTGCCGCCGCCGGGTGCCTCGCCCGCCGTCAATGGCTCCTCCGCCCTCACGACCGTCTGATTGGCCTTGCCAGAGAAGGCACGGACCTCGTTCCCCGCGTCATCGAGGATCCGTAGCGTCACCTTGCCGCTGACATTCTCGGGTAGGGTGTAGTGGATGATCACGCCATCGGGCGGGTTCTGTCCGGCGTCGAGGTACTTCTGGATCGTCGTCCCCTGCGGCGTTTCTTCGCCGCGATAGGCCACGGTGACCGGGCCGGTCATCTTGTAGCTGGTGTAGCCCGCCTGCCGGGGGCCGTAGGATCGCCCGTACTGCCGCCAGCGGATCGTGTCGCGCGGCTTGAAGAGCCGCGCCGACGCACCCGCCTGCTCATCGGCCATCTGATGCAACGGCGTGATGTCATCGAGGATCCAGAAGGCGCGACCGTGCGTCGCCACCACCAGATCCGTCTCCTTCACCACGAGATCCCAGATCGGCACGACCGGCAGATTGGTGGTGAGCCGCTGCCAGTTGCCGCCATCATCGAACGAGACGTAGACGCCGGTCTCGGTGCCCGCGTAGAGCAGCCCCTGCTTGTTCGGGTCGCAGCGGATGACCCGCGTGAAGTCACCCTCGGCGATCCCGTTGGTGATGGTGGTCCAGGTCTGGCCGTAGTCGGTCGTCTTAAAGAGGTACGGGGTCGTATCGTTGAGCTGATACTTGGTGGCGGCAAGATAGGCGGTCGCCTTGTCGAACGGCGACAACTCGATGATCGTGATCCGGGTCCACTCCGGCAGGTCCGGCGGGGTGATGACGTCCCAATTCTTGCCGCCGTCTTTCGACAGGTGGAGCAGGCCGTCATCGGAACCCGCCCAGAAGACCCCCTGTTCGTGGGGGGATTCCTGGAAGGCGAAGATCGTGCAGAAGATCTCCGCGCCGCTGTTGTCGGAGGTGATCAGACCATTCGAGACCAGCTTGGTCGGATCGTTGCGCGTCAGATCGGGGCTGATCGTCTCCCATGACGTCCCCTCGTCGGTCGTGCGATGGACGAAGTTGGAGCAGGCGTAGAGGACGTCGGGATCGTGGGGCGAAAATTCGAGCGGGAAAGTCCACTGGAAGCGGTATTTCAGCGATTCCGCGCCCGAGCCGAAGCCGTGGACTTCCGGCCAGACGGTGATGTTGCGCGTCTGGCGTGTCTCCGGGTTCCAGGCCAGCAGGCGACCGTGGCCGGTGCCGGTGCCGATCCCGCCGCCATAGACCTTGTGCGGGTGGCGCTTGCTGATGGCGATATAGCCCGACTCGCCGCCGCCCGGCTCGACATAATCTTTCCAGCTGATCGCGCCCTCGAAGCCGATGCTCGGCAAGCGCATCGCCCAGTTATCCTGCTGCGAGCCGTAGACGTGGTACGGCTGCTGATCGTCGGTGACGACGTGGTAGAACTGCGCGGTCGGCTGATTGAGGATCGAGGACCAGGTGCGCCCGCCGTCGAGCGAGACGTTCGCGCCGCCGTCGTTCCCCTGCACCATCCGCGTCGAGTCATGCGGGTCGATCCAGAGGGCGTGATTGTCACCGTGCGGGGTGGGGATGTCGAGGAACGTCTTGCCGCCATCGGTCGATTTCCAGAAGGCGAGGTTGCAGATCCAGACCGTATCGGGGTGCGACGGGTCGGCGAAGATATGCTGGTAGTACCACGGGCGACCGCGCAGAGTTGCATCGTCGTTGGTCCGCTCCCAAGTCGCGCCGAAATCGTCGGAGCGGAAGATCCCGCCGCCGTCGGCGTCGCCTTCGCCCATCGCCTCGATCGTCGCCCAGAGCCGCCCGGCCTGCGCGGGGGAGGCGGTGATCCCGATCTTGCCGAGGATACCGGTCGGCAACCCCTTGTTGCGGCTGATCTCGGTCCAGGTGTCGCCGCCATCGGCGGAGCGCCAGATTCCCGAGTCGGGGCCGCCGCTGTTAAGCGCCCAAGGGTAACGCTGGCTGTCCCACATGGCGGCGTAGAGGAGGTCGGGGTTGTTCGGGTCCATCGCAATGTCGATCGCCCCAGCGTGGTCGCTGCGATAGAGGATCTTCTGCCAGTTCTTGCCGCCATCGGTCGAGCGGTAGACGCCGCGCTCCTCGTTGCGCCCCCAGGCGTGACCGAGGGCCGCGACGTAGACGATGTCGGGGTTGCGTGGGTGGATGATGATGTCACCGATATGGCGCGTGTCGGCCAGGCCGATGTTGCGCCAGGTGTGTCCACCGTCCGTGGACTTATAGACGCCATCGCCGTGGGAGACGTTCGAGCGGATCGATGTCTCGCCGGTACCGGCGTAGATTACGTTCGGCGATGAGTCCGAGACGGCGAGTGCGCCGACGGCGGCGGTGTTGAAGAAACCATCGGTGATATTCTCCCACTGCGCGCCCGCATTGGTCGTCTTCCAAACGCCGCCCGCGCAGCCCCCGAAGAAAAAGGTGCCGAGCTCGGTCGGATGGCCTGCCACGGCCACAACGCGCCCGGCACGATGCGGGCCGATATTCCGCCACACAAGCGAAGAGAACGGGTTCTCGGTCATTTCTGGCCTCCCAATAAGCCTTGCCGATCAATGGCCGCTGCGATGATTGTCACGGTATAGGGAGTACCTTGTCAAAATCCCGTGGCGCGATATGTTGGCTTTCGTACAGCCATGCCCTTTATGAAGCGAAGGGGTTTCACTTGTTAGCGACGGGCATCCGTATCATTCTGCTGCTGACGACTTTATCGCGTGCGTGATCGGTGGTGGTGCGGGACTTCTCGGCACCGCCGATCAACATCTCTTGATCCTCGGCGGCTACGCCGGGGTTCAGATCCTGCCCCACGCTGTTCTCCTGCCATCTCGCGAATCCCTGCTCGCGGGACCATGACTGCGCGGCCATCATCTATCCCTTGCTCACCAATACGCCTCGCGCGGCTGCGAACGATCCTCGGTCGCAACCATGACATCGAGTAGCTGCGCCATGAGTTCG
>DATCMP010000593.1:0-4295 GCA_036563365.1 Thermomicrobiales bacterium | reverse complement strand
GGATCGAGGTCCAGCGTCAGGGTGAACGGGCCGAGGGTGAGCGTTGCGCCATCGGCCAGCGGCTCGCGCGTGATCCGTCGCCCGCCAACGAACGTCCCGTTGCTGCTCCCGTTGTCGATCAGGACGACGCCCGCGCCGTCCCGCTCGATCCGGGCGTGCTGCCGCGAGACCGCCGCCGTATTGAGCACGATCTCATTCTCGCCCGCACGCCCCAGCCGGACCGGCAGCGGCCCGTGCCAGGCTTGTTCCTCGTGTGTGCCGGGATCCTCCCAGGTCAGGCGTACGATGGGGTTCGCCGTTAACAGACTCATTCGTGTCCCACCATGCTCAAAAACAATGTCTCGTTACCGCAAAATCAGCAGCATTATTCGGCTGCCCACCGTGGCGGTGGCCCGCAAGGGCGATCAACCGCCGAATGTCTCGGCGGTGGCGAGGGCCGTCCCGCAGTGCGGGCAGAAGCCGCTCGGCGGGACATCGACGACCTTGCCGCATGGGCCTGGGCAACGGACCCGCAGCGTCGCCGCCTCGCGCAACAGTATCTGGACTTCCCCGAGTCGAACCTGGCCCCCCGCCGGCAAGGCCGCCTCCTGGCCCTGCCCCAAGCGTGTGCTGTCGCCGTACTGTTCCACGAAGATCGGGTTCGACAGGCTCAGGTTGCGAATGGAGAATGCCGCGCCGCGGGCGACGATCTCACCGTGGCGGCGCGATACCGTCGGGTGGCTGATCGTGATGGTGCAGTCGCTCCCGCGCCCGATCGTCACCGACGATCCCTGGGAAAGCCAATAATGCTGTTTCTGCCCGTTCAATTCCCATTCCAGGATCACGCGCCCCCCTTATCCCTCCCCTGCCCATACCGATCATCGAGCGCTCGCTGGCACCAACAACGTGGCGTCTGCTGCGTCGGAACCTCCGGCCCCGATGCAGCGATGTTGCCTTGAATAGCCGTTCGAAAGGTAGCTCCATAATAAAGAACGACCGGTACCCTGTTTTGTCACGATCACACCGCCGCAAATTCCTCGTGTTTCGCCGCGGTTGGTGGGGTGGCCGCGGCGGCGCGGATCACGATCGCCGGGCAATCGAGGCGTTCGGCGAGCTCGGCGGCTGGTCGGCCGAAGTCGGTCGCCGTGCGCCAGTCGGTCCCCGCGGGCAGGACGGCAACGGTGGCCGTGGCCGACTCCGCGACCGCCGCCGTTGACGCATCCCCCGCCGCGAAGACCGGCACGACCCATTGCCCGCCCTCTTGTCGCAGCCGATCGGCGACGCGCGACAATTCCTCCGAGGCGACGGTGTCGCGCTGCCCCGGCTGCGGGCCGACATAACCAACGATCTTCACGCTCGTCGCCAGGTGTGCCGCGAGCGCCGCACCGATCCGTAGGGCCGCGGCGTCGTGCTCGCCGCCGTTGAGCGGGATCAGCACCGGCCGCTCGTCGCCACCCGCCGGTACGATCCCTCGCCCCGTGCGATCCACGAAGACCGCCACGTCGCAGCGGGCGAGGGCGAAGACGCGGTGGACGAGCGCCTGGATGACGTTATGCGCGAGGGAGGCGCGGTGCCAGCCGAGCAGGATCGTCTCGCAGCCCTGATCGGCGGCGATCCTGGCGAGGTCGCTGCCGACATCATCGGTGAGGAACGAGATCGGTCGCGCCGCCAGCCCCGCCGCCGCCGCCTGCGCGACGAGCGGGCGCATCGACTCTACCGCGGCCTCGACCTGGCTCTCGACCTCCAGCAGGCCGGTGCGGAACTCGGGGGCGCGCGAGGTGGGGATCAGGCGGACGAGGAGCAATTCTGCCGGTCGTCGCGTGCCGAGGAGCCCGATCGCCGCCGCGACGATCTTCGGCGCATTCTGCGGGTTGCCGAGTGCCACCAGGATGCGCGAAGGCGCGGTCTGCTCCGGGTGCGCCGTCGCCGGGCCGACCAGTTGGCCGACGACCTCGTCGCGCGAGACGAGCCGGTTGACGATCGGCGCGGCCATGATCGTTGTGGCGAGGGCCATGATCACCATCATCGCGAAGGTGCGGTCGGAGAGGACACCGAGATCGCGCCCGATCGTCAGGATGACCAGCTCGGTCAGGCCGCGCGTATTCATCAGCGCGCCGATGATCGTCGCCTCGCGCGTGGTCGAGCCGGTCAGTCGCGCGGCGAGCCCGCAGCCGATGAACTTGCCCGCCGTCGCCACCGCGACGATCAAGACCGTCCAGCCGAGCAGGGCGGGGCTGTTGAGCGAGAGGAGATTGGTGCGGAGACCGGTGACCGCGAAGAAGACCGGCAGCAGGACGATCACGGTGAAATCCTCGACCTTATCGGTCAGGGCGTGGACCATCCCCGAGCGCTTCGGCATCGCCACGCCGAAGACGAACGCCCCGAAGATCGCGTGGATCCCGATCCGCTCCGTGGCGAACGCCGCCAGCAGCAGCCCGGCAATGATCAACGCCACCTGATCGACGCTGAGTCGCCCCGATTCGTCGTAGCGTTTGGCTAACTTTTCGAGTGCCCAGCGCCCGATCGTGAACATGAAGACGATGAAGACGATCGTCAGCAGGAAGGTGGGCAGGGCGGCGGCGGGGGAGCCGCTGCGGGTCAGCCCGACCACCGCCGCCAGCAGGATCCAGGCGACCGCGTCATCGACCGCCGCCGCGCAGAGGGCCGCGATCCCCAGCGGTGCTTTGTAGAGGCCCGTTTCGACCAGGATCCGCGCCAGGACCGGGAACGCGGTGATACAGAGGGCCGCGCCGATGAAGAGGGCGAAGTTGATCGTCGGCGGGGGCGATGAGATCCCCTCTTGCGGCGAGAAGATCCCGCCGTTGTTGACGCCGACGAGGGCCAGGGCGGCGACCATCCCCAGGGCGAGCGGCAGGAGGATCCCGCTGAGCGAGATCTGCAGGGCACGGCGACCCTGCTGACGCATCAACTTGGTGTCCAGTTCTAGCCCGACGAGGAACATGAAGAAGATCAGCCCGATGTCGGCGAATTGTTTCAGCGGCACCTCGGCGGGGAAGAGTCGGCCCGGCAGACCAGGGGAGAGCCGCCCGAGGATCGTCGGCCCGAGCAGGATCCCGGCCGCGATCTCGCCGACGACCGAGGGCTGCCCGACGCGCCGCGCCAGCCAGCCGAAGGCGCGCGCCGCCAGGATGATGATCGCCAGATCGACCAGGAGATAGAGTAGGACATCGATATGCACCGCCGTTCCTCCGCTGTGGTTCGTCGTGTTACCGGTCCGCTGCCTACGCCGAACCTGTTAACGGACGATTGTGGGCAATACTCACGCGGCTTTCGGCGGTCGGTTGATCGGGGCCGTCCGGGGGCTGCTCAAGGGTTGCCCTTCTTGGTCGCACCGCTGCCGAGCGCCCGAGGCCCGTGCTACCATTACCCGCGTGTCGCTCGTTGAACCCTCACCAGGATGTTTTTGCCGATGGCTAGTTCGAGCAATTACGGGAACGAACGCCTCCGCCGCCGCCGGGCGCTGCGTCGCCTGAGCGGGCGGGGCGGGGCGCAGGTGCCGCCGCGCGTCCTGCGGGCGATCAACGCCGACGCACGGCGCGACAAAGGCGGCTCGCGCCGGATCCTGGCGGCGGGCGGGGCGCTCGGCTTCCTGGGGTCGCTCAGCGGCGGCATGGTGGCGATCCTGATCGTCGGGGTGCTGCTGGCGGCGGGGAGCGCCTGGGGGGGCTACCTCTACTTCTCGCGCGATCTCCCCGATCTCCAACAGTTCGAGGCGAAGCCGTTCGGCACCACGCGGATCTACGACCGCAATGGGCGACTCTTGCAGGAGGTCAGCGACCCCGATCTCGGCTGGCGCACCAATGTCCAACTCGAGCAAATGTCCGAGCTGGCGCTGAAGGCGACGATCGCGGCGGAAGACCCCTCGTTCTACACCAACTCCGGCGTCGATCCGACCGCTATCCTGCGCGCCCTGCTGATCAACTACAACGGGTCCGGCTCGTCGGGCGGCTCGACGATCACGCAGCAACTCGTGCGCGCCCTCTATCCCGAGTCGATCGGCACCGACCCGACGATCAAGCGCAAGATCCGCGAGGCGATCGTCGCGGTGCGCTTCTCGCGGGAGTATGACAAAGAGGAGATCCTGCGCCTCTACCTGAATGAGATCTATTACGGCAACCGCTCGTATGGGATCGAGGCCGCGGCCGAGTCGTACTTCAACAAGCGCGCGGACGAACTCGACCTCGCCGAGGCGTCGATGCTGGCCGGACTGCCGCAGCTACCGTCGTATTACGACCCGCGTTACAACGTCGCGGCGGCGAAAGAGCGCCAGCAGTACGTGCTGGAACAGATGATCC
>DATCMP010000590.1:0-12636 GCA_036563365.1 Thermomicrobiales bacterium | reverse complement strand
TCCTCCGTAGGCATGCGCCCCTCCTCAGTGCTGCGGCCCAGACACCCACAGCATCGAGGGGGCGCGTGCCCCCGTCAAGCACTAGCACCAGTGGTTATATAGCGCAGTCGTCTTGCGGTTACTCGCCACATGCTAGAGACTTTCCTGCGGTATACTGCCAGCGTGGGAACGTAACGGAGGACTTTTTATCCAGGGAGGCGATACCGTATGAGCACCACGGCTGCGACACGCTTCGAGCAACTCCTCTCCACGCGCGCGATGATCGGCCGCCAGGGCGGCGGCGGTGCCTGGCCCAGCGCCCCGGTGACCTATGAGTTCGGCGGCGGCAAGCCCGATCCCGGTTCGTTCCCTTACGATGAGATCGTCGAGGCGACCCGGCGGATGATGGCGGCGGAAGGCGCGCAGGCGCTCACCTATGGCGAGGCGCTTGGGTATCGTGGCCTACGTGAGCTGCTTGCCCATAAACATGAGGTTCTCGAAGGATTGACGGTCGACCCCGATTCCATCCTGCTTACCAACGGCTCGCTGCACGCCCTCTCGCTGGTCCTGAGCGCGTTCGTGGATGTCGGTGATCCGGTGATCTGCGAAGCGCCGTCGTTCTCCGGCACGCTGATGGCGTTGCGGCGGCATGGTGCCGATCTGCGTGGTGTGCCGGTCGATGATGGCGGGATCGTGATCGCGGCGGTGCGCGAGCAGTTGGAGGCGCTGCGCGCCGAGGGTCGTCCCTGCAAGCTGATCTACACGATGCCGACGTTCCACAATCCCGCCGGGCCGACGGCGACCCTCGAACGGCGCAAGGAACTGCTGGCGCTGGCGCGCGAGTTCGATACCCTCATCCTCGAAGATGACGCCTACGGCGATCTACGGTTCGAGGGCGAGTTCATCCCTTCGCTCTACGCTCTCGATGACAGCGAAGGGGTGATCCGCGCCGGGACGCTCTCGAAGATCCTAGGCGCGGGTATGCGCCTCGGCTGGTTGATCGCGCCGAAGTCGCTCATCCCGATCCTGCAGAGCTTCAACTTCGGCGGCGGTGTCGCGCCGTTCACCTCGCGCGTGGCAACCTACTACATGCGCGACCACATGGAGCAGCACATCCCCCGGCTGATCAATGTCTATCGCGGCAAGCGCGACGCGATGCTGCAAGGGCTGAACGAGATGCTGGACGGGACCGACGCCGAGATCAGCAAACCCGCAGGCGGCTTCTTCATCTGGATCAAGCTGCCGACCACCGCCGATACGCAGAAGCTCGCTGCCGCCGCGCGGCAAGCTGGCGTCGGCTACGTCCCTGGCAATGCCTTTATGCCGAATGGTGGCGGCGAGCGCTTCATTCGCCTCGCCTTCAGCTATGAATCCGAAGAGAATTGCCACGCCGGTGCCCGCCATCTCGGTGGTGCGATCCGCGCCGCGATGGAGTAATTGTCGGCACAGCGGTGCGGGGCGGAGATGGTAGCATCTCCGCCCCGCACCTTTTTTGTGAAACGCCACAACCCGGTTTCACGTATCATTTAACAACAAGCGGTAGGTGTAAGGCACCCGTCGGTAGCGATCGTTCGCGTGGCGGTCGAATTACCGCAGGTGTGTTTGTTCGTAGCTGATTATTCATCGTGCGGAAAGGTCCACGGATGGCTCCTTCCTCTCCTCGCCGGATGCGCTCTGCTGCCGTTAATCTGGGGCTGGTCGGTGTGCTGGCGCTCAGCCTCTCGGGCTGCGGCGGCACCAAGGCAGCACCCCCGGTGCAACGACAATGTGTGGATGATTTTGGTCAGGTCGTCGCCGACGCGCAGTGTTTGGCAACGCCTGTCGCCAGCTCTGGCAGCACCAGTTCGTCGCGGCCGAGTTCTTCGCGACCACGCTGGTATTACGGCGGCACCACCTCCGGTGGCCGCGTCACCGGGGGCTCCTATGATCCCCCGCCTGCGCGCAGCACCGGCAGCAACAATAGCAGCGTGACCGGTGGCGGCAAGAGCGGCAGCGTCGATACCGGCGGCTTTGGTGGCGGCAAGACCGGCAGCAGTAGCAGCGGCAGCGGTGGTAAGTCCGGCAGCAGTAGCAGCGGGAGCTAAGGACGATGCGCCGCCACACCGCCGCGCCGCGCCCGGATCACGAGCGCATCGTCCAAGAGCAAGGTCTGGTCTATAACACGATCGAGCGCCCGGATGGCTCGACACGCCTCTTCTGGAATGAATCGGCGTATTACTCCTTTTCCATCAACGAGATCATGGAACTGGAGCGCGTCACCCAGGAACTGCACGACAAGTGTTTGGAGACGGTCGACTACGTCATCACCAAACGACGTTACCGGGACTTTCAGATCCCGGAGGCGGCGTGGCCGTCGATCGAGCGGACCTGGGAGGAGGATTCTCCCTCGCTCTATGGCCGCTTCGATCTCCGCTATGACGGCAAAGGGCCGGCGAAACTCCTGGAATACAACGCCGATACCCCCACCGCGCTCCTCGAAGCGGCGGTGATCCAGTGGTATTGGTTAGAGGAGACGCAGGGCGGGCGCGATCAGTGGAATTCGCTCCACGAACGCCTCGTTGCCTGCTGGAAGCGTCACACCCCGCGCCTGCCGAATCGCCGCGTCTACTTCGCTTACACCGAGGAAGAGACGACCGGCGAAGATCTGATGACCGTCACCTATTTGCGGGAGACGGCGAATCAGGCCGGTCTCAGTACCGAGACGCTCTCGATGGAGCAGATCGGCTGGGACATGGCCGCGAACCGCTTTGTCGATGCGGCGCAGGCACCGATCACGACAATTTTCAAGCTCTATCCCTGGGAGTGGCTTCTCGCCGATCGCTTCGGGTCGCACGTCTTGGAGACGATGAACCTGACGCAGTGGATCGAGCCGACCTGGAAATGTATCCTCGCCAACAAGGCGCTGCTGGCGTTGCTGTGGGAGCGTTATCCAAACCATCCGAACCTGCTCCCGGCCTTCCTGCCGAGTTCAGGCTACCTGACCTCCTACGTCCGCAAGCCGATCCTGGGGCGCGAGGGTGCGAACGTGGAGATCGTGACGCCGGGCAATAATTTCCGCACCGCCGGGCCATATGGCGCGGAAGGTTTTGTCTACCAGGAATACGCTCCCTTGCCAGACTTCGATGGCCTCTACCCGGTCCTCGGCACCTGGATTATCGACGGCGAGGCCGCCGGGATGGGAATCCGCGAGTCGGATACCTTGATCACCGATAACCAGAGCCGTTTCGTGCCGCATGTGATCGACTGAGCGCCGGGGCGCTGATAGTAGTCTCGTGAGAGACTACTTGCGGGCGTGGGCCGCCGATTGAAATCGGCGCTAAGTGGCCTGCGGCCACAAAGTCCACTGAAGTGGACTGGGCGCGTCAGCGTACAACGTCTGGGCTTTTCCGGTAGCCAGTGGCGTTTGGCCCCCCTTTCCTCGAATGGGTGGATGCTCCCTGGGGGCGGGATGGCGAGCGGAGAGTATCTGGTTCATCTGGGCATTGCTCGGTCCATCCGGGTGCGAGCCGGGGGGTGAAGTCCGCCCCCTATCCCTGCCTCGCCGTCTGTACCGCTGCTTCACGCCGCGCACGGTCGCGCTCGTCGTGAGGGAGGCCACCGGCCGCCTCGACATCGTAGCCCCAATCCAGGAGCCCGTCGTTGAGGGCGCGGCTGATGATCAGGCGATGGATCTCGCTGGTCCCCTCGACGATCATCAACTGGCGTGCGTCGCGATAATAGCGCTCGGCGGCGTAATCTTTGAGATACCCGTAGCCACCGAGGATCTGCACGGCGCGGTCGGCGGCGCGCACGGCGACTTCGCTCGCTTTCGCCTTTGCCATCGAGAGGAAATGCGCTACGCTGCGGTCATCCTGCCCGTTGTCGACCAACCAGGCCGCGCGATAGGTCAGCAGGCGTGACGCCTCGATCTCCATCGCCAGTTCCGCGAGATCGAACGCGATCGCCTGATGATTGATCAGCTGTTGGCCGAAGGTGCGGCGCTGCTGCGCGTAGGCGAGCGCATAGTGCGTCGCCCCCGCCGCCAGCCCCACGCAGCGCGCGGCGACGAGCGGGCGCACGACGTTGAGGTGGCGCATCACGATCGGGAACCCCCGATCCTCTTCGCCGAGCAGCGCCGTGGCCGGGACGCGACAATTGTGCAGATCGATCTCGACGACCGGCACATTCAACACGCCCATTTTCGGCAATTCGCGGACGATGCGGAAGCCCGGATTCGGCAGATCGATCAGGAAGGCGCTGACGCCGCGCGTCCCTGCGCTCGGCTCGGTCTTGGCGACCACCAGCGCGTAATCGGCGACGGTCGCCTGCCCTGCCCACAGCTTCGCGCCGTTGATCACGTAGCTGTCGCCATCGCGGATGGCGGTCGCCTCGATATGCGCCGAGTCGGAGCCAGCCTCGGGCTCGGTGAGGGCGAAGCAGCCCCGTAGCCGCCCTTCGGCGACCCCGCGTACGTAGCGCTCTTTCTGTTCGGTGGTCCCGGCCATCGCGATCCCAGCGGTCGCGAGGCGTGTCGTCAGTAGCAGCAGTCCCGCGCCGCTATCGTACTTCGAGACTTCCTCGATCGCGATGGCGAGCCCGAGCGAGCCCGCGCCCCCGCCGCCGTATTCGGTCGGCAACGCCAGCCCGAGCAGCCCGCTATCGCGAAAAGCCTCGAAATAATCGAACGGATATTTCCCCTCGCGGTCGCTCTCGGCGGCGCGTGGCGCGACGACCTCGCGCGCCACGCGCATCGCCGTCGCCCGGATCTGCTCCTGCTCTGCGGTGAGTGTGAAGTCCAACTCTCGCTCCATACGCTTCGGACCGACGGACAGTCGGCATAAGTGTACCAGCGAGGGGGATAGATTAGTGGGCTCCCGTTCCGTAATCTCTAACCCTAGCTACGCCGCGGTTCGCCCGTGGCGATGGTGATGTTCGCGGCGTCCTGGGTGATCTTGCTGACGGCACTGTAGTCCTGGCGACCATAGCCGAGCCCCTTTGCCTGCGCGAAGAGTTGGTACGCAAGCCCTGCTTCGGGCATCGGTACGCCGAGGTCGCGCGCCGCCGAGAGGGCTGCGCCGAGGTCTTTGTGCATCAGTTCCAGCGCGAAGCCGCCATCGTACTTGTCTTGCAGCATATACTGCGGGATCCAGTTGGCGAGGAGGTAGTTGCCCCCGGTGGCGGTCAGGACGATCTCGCGTACCTTGGCGAGATCGGCACCGGCCTTAACCGCGAAGGTCAGCGCCTCGCCGAGCGCTGGCATCAAGATCCCGATGATGATGTTGTTGGTCAGTTTGGCGATCTCGCCGTGACCGATCGGGCCGACATGGGTGATGTTCGTCCCCATCGCCGCCAGCACGTCGCGATGACGCGCGAAGAGGCCCTCGTCGCCGCCGACCATGATCGTCAGTTCGCCGGTTGCCGCGCGGGCCGGGCCGCCGCTAACCGGCGCGTCGAGCATCCCGATCCCCTGCTCCGCGAGCCGCGCCGCGATCGCCGTCGTGGCGATCGGGGAGATCGTGCTCATGTCGATCAGAGTCAAGTCTTGCCCTGCGGCGCGACCAGCGAGCAGCCCGCGCTCCCCGAAGCACGACTCCTCGACTTGCGGCGCGTCCGGCACCATCGTGACGACGACTTCCGACGCCGCCGCGACACCCGCCGGGTCTTCGGCCACGTTGGCCCCCAACCCCGCGAGCTCTTCGACCGGTTGGCGATTACGGTGTGGGCAGACCGTGACGATATAGCCCTTCTGCAACAACTGCGCGGCCATCAACTTGCCCATCGCGCCGACGCCGACGACCCCTACTCGCTTGCTCACACTACCCTCCCTCGCGTTCTCTTTCAGCAGTCGTTCCGTGACGCACTATACCCGATCTGTGTAGAAGAGGGTCGAGTCGGTTACACAACTTCATACTCGAATAGGCCCATCAAGTTGTACAGAAGCAAAGCAATACACTATGCTTTACTAGTGTATCGCTTGTTAATGATCTTAAGGAGTCGAGATATGTCGAAAGCTGTTTCGACCCGTGAAGCACAGAATAAACTCAGTTCACTCATCGGGTGGGTAAATGAGCATAACGAATCGGTGATTGTCGAGAAGCGGGGTGCGCCAGCTGCCGTGCTGATGTCCTACGCAGAGTATGAGTCGCTCCAAGGGGTCAAAGAGCAGCAACGGCGACAGGAACTCCTGGCGAAAATGCGCGATCTTCGCGCACGAGTGAGCTCACGTAACCCCAATCTTAGTGAGGCTGATGCCGAGACTCTTGCTGATGAAGTGACCGCCGATGCGGTTGCCAGCTTAGTCGAGCGTGGCAGGATCCGCTTCGAGCAGTGATTTTTCAGCCATGCGTGTGTTGATCGACACGAACATTTTTATCAGCTATCTCTTAAGTCCGCCGGAATCTGCGAGTACGATCAGCCGTCTCGTCGAAGCGGCGCTGCTTGGCGAGTTTACGCTC
Source organism: Thermomicrobiales bacterium (assembly GCA_036563365.1). Lineage (GTDB taxonomy): Bacteria > Chloroflexota > Chloroflexia > Thermomicrobiales > CADCWN01 > CADCWN01. The sequence continues at coordinate 6,223 of DATCMP010000590.1, read as the reverse complement.
CTTTTGCCGGAAGAGCTTCTCGCCGAATTAGCGGAGAAGCTACGTACCAGCCGGAAGCTCAGTCGTCGTATTAGCGTTGATGAAGGTCAAGAGCTGATCGATTTGCTGCGGCAAGCTGCGGTCGCCTTGCCGACAATCGTTGAGGCGATCCCTGCGGTGGTTCGCGATCCCAAGGACGATTATTTGATCGCCCAGGCATTACTGGGCGATGCCGGCATCTTGATCTCGCGCGATAAAGATCTTCTCTCGCTCAAGCAAGTCGAGCAGGTACAGATTCTCAGCCCTTTTCAGTTCGTGCAACGCTATTTCAATGATGGGCTACGTTGAAGCAATCCGCGTTGTCTCACCCCGTCGTCTGCACACCAGCCGCGATACCGTTGATGCTGTTGTGGATTGCATCGCGGAGAATTTGCCGCTCGGTGTCGGGAGCATTCGGGGCGAGGGTGCGGTAGCGGCGCAGCAGGGTGATCTGGGCGAGGTGGAGTGCATCGACATACGGATTGCGGAGCCTGATCGAGCGGGTCAGGGTTGAGGAGGCTCCGAGGAGTTCATCCTGCTCGGTAATGGCGAGAATCGCCGCGACGCTGCGCTCGTATTCCGCGATGATCAGGGCGAGCACTTCCTCGCTGTCGGTCGCCAGGTTGGCGTAACGCCGCAGGGTGGGGAGATCGGCGGTGCCGAGGCTGAGTTGGGCATTGTCGAGTGTCCCGGCGAATGCCCGCCAGCCGCGATACATTGCGTGCAATTCTCCCAGGCCCCCGGCTTCGATTTCCGCTGCGAGGGCGCTGCCGATCCCGAACCAGCCGGGGAGATTGGCGCGGACCTGCGTCCAACTGAAGACCCACGGGATCGCGCGCAGATCGTCCAACGCCACAGTCCCGCTGTTGCCGCCAGCGCGACTCACCGGGCGCGAGGCGAGATTGAGGCCGCCGAGTTCGGGGAAGGGGGTAGCCTCGCGGAAGAAGCGCAGCAGCTTGGGCGATTCTTTTACCCCCGCCACGTAGGCTGCCTGAGACGATTCGGCTAGTCGTTCCATCGTCGCGATCCAGGCCGCTGGTGGACTGGCCTCGGCGGGACCAAGCGCCGAGAGGAGCAGGGCGTGGATGATCTGTTCGAGGTGCCGCTCGGCGATCCCGGGATGGCCGTAGCGTGCGGCGATCACCTCGCCTTGCTCCGTCACCTTCAGTTCCGGGGTGCGCGCATCGGATGGGCGGGCCAGGATCGCGCGGCCCATCGGCCCGCCGCCGCGCCCGACCGCCCCGCCCCGCCCGTGGAAGAGGGTCAGGGTGATCCCGATCTCCGCCGCCGCGACCGCCAGGGCTTCTTGCGCCTGATATGTCTGCCAGGTCGCGGCCAGATAACCGCCATCCTTGTTGCTGTCGGAATACCCGACCATCACCTGCTGCCGGTCGCCGCGCGAGCGCAGCGCAGACCGGTAACTCGGGATTGCACAGAGCCGCTTGAGCAGATTGCCGCAATCGCGCAGTTCGGCGATTTCCTCGAAGAGCGGCACCACGTCGAGCCGACTGCTGATCGTCCCGTCGTCGTGGACCTGTACCAGCCCGGCCTCACGGGCGAGGAGGAGGACGGCCAGCACATCGCTCGGTTCCTGACACATCGAGATGATCGCCGTCTGGCAGGCGCTCGCCCCGCCGCGTGCCTGAATATCGCCTATCGCCTTCATCGTATCGAGAATATCGCGCGTGCGGGCCGACAACGTTTCGGCTTCGTGGGCGAAGGCACCTTCGCGCAGGCGTGCTTCGAGCAGGGCGATCCGTTCGCTGTCACTGAGCGCCGTATAACCCGTCATCCCGGCGAGGCCGAAGAGTTCCGCCACCGCCGCGTTGTAGCGATCGGCATGTTGCCGAACCTCCAGCTCGGCGAGGTGAAAGCCGAAGAGGGTTACCCGGTGCTGCAAATCGCGCACCGGGCCAGCGGCGATCCGTCCCCCGCCGTGCGACGCCAGACTCTCCGCGATGAGGGCCAAGTCACTCAGGAGTTCTTCGGGCGTGCCGTAGGCACCGGGATGGTCTTCCTCGGTGCGGCGCAAGCGCTCGGCGATCAGGCCGCATTTGCGGCGATAGGGCTCGTCGCGCCAACGCCGCACCGGCTGCATGTCGAGCGCTTCACGATCGCGATCGATCGAGGCCATCAGGGCGAGCGACGCCCCGGCTAACCGCGCCGAGAGGCTGAGATCGACGCCGAGCGCGCGAATCTCGTCGCGGTAGCGCCGCAGCACCGCGATCCGCGCCAGCCGTGCCGCCGCACGGGTGATCTCCGGCGTGACCCCCGGATGCCCGTCGCGGTCGCCACCGACCCATGTCCCGGCGCGCAGCCAGCGGCCGACGAGTGGCCCGGTCGCCAACTCGGGATAGGTGACCCTGGTCGCCCCTTCCAGCGCCTGGGTCACCTGGGGCGCAACATCGTAGAGCGGCCCCGCGAGGATCGTGATGATACTGCGTACTTCGTCCAACACCGCCGGTTGCGCCTCGCGGGCGGCGGCGGTGTGCCAGATCAGCGTGATCCGCTCGCGCAGGCTGTCCAGGGTCGCGGTGCGCTCACGCGGCAGGGCCTCGGGCGCGTCGAGGGCAGCGATCAGCGCTGCCGCGCGCACGAGGTGATGGCGCAGGGTGCGCCGCCGCGCTTCCGAGGGGTGTGCGGTGAAAACCGGTCGCACGCTGAGATCGTGCAAGCCAACGGCTACGGTGGTGGCGCCGATCCCCTCGTCGCGCAACGCCGTCAAGGTAGCGGCGATCGATTCGTGGAGCGTGCCTCCGTCGCGCTCGCGCTCGCGCAGCGTCCGCACCCGGTGGTGCTGCTCGGCCAGATTGATCAGGTGGAAATAGACGCTGAAGGCGCGAACGAGAGCGAGGAGGCGTGCATTCGGCTGTTCGTTAACCCACGAACGTAACGCCGCTTCGCGCGCGGTCGTATCCGCGGTGTCGGAGCGCAGGGCGATCGATTCCCGGCGCAGGAGTTCGACCGCCGCCAGCAGTTCCGGTCCGCCTTGCTCTTGCACGACCTCGCCGACGAGCTCGCCGAGCAGATGAACATCACGTCGCAAGCGATCGATCGGCTCGGCGCGTGTCGCGGGTGGTCCGGGGGCGGACTGCTCATCCTGCTCGTCCTGCTGCATCGTGCCGCCCTCCATCGTATCCTCTTGTAGCGCTACGTGGGACGATTTTACCATTGCCCCGCCCGCGATTCTCGTCATGCGCCCATTCACCCGAATATGATCGCTGTGTTACAACACGATGGGCCGTGTCAGGGTACGATTAAGGGGGAATATCGTTCTGTCGGCTCGTAATCATGAGGTGTAACGGTGGTCATCAACCAACTCCACGCGGCGCTCGCGAATACGGTCATCCTGTTCCTGGTCATTTGCGGACTCTGGAGCTTTTTCAGTGCGTTTCGTGGCGGGGTCAGCGGCAGCCTCGCCGGGGCGCTGGTGATTGGGGAGGGCTTGATTCTGGTACAAGGTTTGCTTGGTGTCGTGAGCCTACTCCTCGGTTACCGTGCCGCGCAACAAGGGCTCCACGCGCTCTACGGGCTGACGACCGCGCTCACCCTGCCGGGGGTTTATAGTTTCACGCGGGGCCGCTCTTCGGAGTCGCAGGCGATCTGGTTTGGTGGCGGTGCGTTCTTCATCGTCGGCCTCGCACTGCGGGGGATCACCACCGGGAACGGCGGTTGAGCGTGTAGGGCGACCCGGCGTTGAGCGTAGATGGGGGAGGATCGATGCGTCGCCTCGGCGAGTTGCGTTGGCGGGTTATCGCCGGTGAAGTAGAAGTCGAGTTGCAGGATCAGGTCAATCGGTCCGGGCGACCGCGCGATGCCGAGCTACCCGATCTCCATACCTTGCTCTGCCTGGAATTCATCCGCCTCGCGGCACAGTACATAGAGGAACTCGAAGCGAATAGGATGCCAGAGGGGCTGACGCGCGGTCGCGACCGCGCCTGGCCGTCGAATCAGGATGCCGCCGGGCGCTTCATCCTGCGGCAGGCGTACGACAAGAGCTTGGTCCCGAAATTGGAGCAGCAGATCAACCCGCTCCTGATCACGCATGATCGCGCGCTGCACGCGGTGGCAGACATCTGTTTCGATTTGCTGGAAGAGCGCGGCATCGCCCGTGCCCAGGTGATCGCCCTCTTCCTACAGTTGGGCGAACAGGCGCAAGGGCTGACCTCCGAGTCGTAGCCCTCCCTCCTCTTCAGCCTGTATGCTCCCTATGCCGAATGAGAGAGACCCGGCCCACATCTGCGCAGGGTCTCTCTCATTCGTGTTCTACGAGCAAGTGCTCAGGGTAACTCGTGCGGCCCGACTGCGGGGCTGAGGGTGGTCGGTGTCTCGATCGTGGCCTCTGTCGACTCGGGGCCGAAGCGCCAGTAGACGAAGCCGATCATGCTCGGTGGCGGGTTGCTGACGATATCGTAGGTGCGGGTGCTGAGTTGGCCGAGGCCGTTGACGTTCATCTCGCTGACGGTGAATTGCGTCCCATCGACGGACTCCACGTAGGCGACGTGGCCGTAGCCGTTATAGGTCGCCGAGCCGCGCACCAGGATCGAGCCCGGCAGAGGCAGGTCGCCGACCGCATACCCCTGGGCTTTCGCGTTGGCGTACCACTCGCCGCCGTTGCCGAGCCAGGTCACCGCGCGGCGCTGCGCCACCCACCAGGTGCAATTGCCCCACTCGAAGAGCCCGGGACCGGTGCGCTTTGCGCTCGCCAATGGCGCGCGTTGCGGCAGGAGTGCGAACAATCCCGGATCGATCGTGGCTACCGGCGTCGGGCCAAATTTCTGATAACCGCCCCAACCGCTCGCGTAGAACGTTTCTTCGTCGGGAATCGGTCGCAACCCGTCCAGGAGCAAATAGGGCCAACCATCGGGACCGGTAACCAGGCTCCCTTGTGGCAGATCCGGGACTGCCGACTGCTCGATCAGCGTATCGAAGAGTTGGCGGGAGACGAGCTTGGTGGTGTGCTCATCGATACCGAGCGCGGCAAGGGTCGATGGGGTGACGGCGTGGCGGGCATTATCGTAGATCAAAAAGAGCGTACCATCTGGGGCGCTGATGAGGGGAGAACGTGTACCTGCTTCGGCGACACGCGCGGGAATAAAGAGTGCGGCGATGATTATGAGGGCCAGGGTGGGAAACGCGATTTTCAACAGACGTGCAAACTGCAAGCGCGGACTCCTCCATGCCCCCCTGAGCCACCGATGCCTCACCGCGCACATGTCTGTTCATGTGCAGGGCAAAGCAAAGCCAGGGATAGGCTTGTGCCAATAATCACTATTCGTTTACCAAGCCGGAATATCGACTCAGCACCGCTGGGCAAACCATGCTCGTTGGTTGTAGCCTGCGGCGAACGGGCGAAGAATAACCGACTGCGCCGCGTGCGTCAAGGGTAAATAATGGTAAACAGGGCGATCCATGAAACGATTTGGGTTGTAGTACGTATGCGATTACAAATGTAAACAGCATTTATTACAATTTTTCGTCCATGATCGCGCAAGATCATCCTGTAATGTGGCGAGATACGAGACATTTACGCGGTGCGAATAATGGTTTAGGTCGTGGGGGAGTTGGCTTGTTGAGGGACTTTGTGCCCTGTGAGCTTATGGCACGGTGTGAGGATCCTGCAAGGTTACCACGGTGAGCCAGCCGAACGATCGCAGTCGGGGGACGTAACGCACGACCAGGCGATCGAGCCTATCAAGCGACCGGAAGGCGAGCGCGAAGAGCAATGGATGGGTAGCGAACGGCAACGCCAGGACGCTGAACAGGTAATACTCCTCGTGCGTCACGGTGCCGAAGTGCGCCCCGAGACGGGGTATATCCGCGAGGCGAAAGTAGCGCGGCGCGGTACCGCGATACGGCGAGCCGAAACGCCGGTAGAGGCGAATGAATGGGTGGTGCGCGGTCGGTTCGAGGAAGACGGCCCGTCCGCCTGGCTTCAGCACCCGCGCCGTCTCACGCCCGATCGTCGCCGGATCGACGTACATCAGGAAATTCTCGCCGTAGACGAGATCAACACTGGCCGTGGCAAGGGGGAGTTGCTGGGCGTCGGCGCGGAGCGGCGCGACGGTCGCGGCGATGCTTGCTGCCGCTGCGCGTGCGGCGATCGTGCGTAGACCGCCGTGCGAGAGTTCGAGCGCGACTACGCGAGCGCCGCGCCGCGCGAGCCGCAGCGTCGTGAAGCCGTCTCCGGCACCGAGTTCGAGGA
>DATCMP010000520.1:0-2244 GCA_036563365.1 Thermomicrobiales bacterium | reverse complement strand
CGCCTCCCCGTCCCATATACCATACGCGGATTGCGCTGTGGGCCGCGCCCCTGTCGGGTGACAGGGGCGCGGTTTTGCGTTGGCCTGGCGACCGTTGGGTGGCAACGGGCGGGCGTCGCGGCGTGACGATTATTGCATGGCGGCGGCGCGCCCCCCACGGACGAGCCCGGCGTTGACCAGGAAGGCGAGGGCCAGGAGGATCAGGCTGAGGGCGATGGCGCGGGCGAATTCGCCCCGCCCGGTCTCCAGAGTGATCGCGGTGGTGAGGATGCGGGTCTGGCCGATGATGTTGCCGCCGACCATCAGCGACGCCCCGACCTCGGAGATCGCGCGCCCGAACGCGGCGGCGACGGCGACGAGCACCTGCGCCCGCGCCGCGCGCAGCAGTTCCCAGCCGACCCGCCATTCGGTCGCACCGTCGGCCCGCAAGGCACCGCGCAGATCGCTGTCGAGCAGGCTGACGGCCCCGCGCGTCAGCCCGGCGGCGAGCGGCAGGGCGACGATGAGTTGGGCCAGGATCATCGCGGCGGGGGTGTAGAGGAGGGCCAGCGCGCCGAACAGGCCGCTGCGCCAGAGGAGGATCGAGACGCCGAGTCCGACGACAACCGGCGGCAGCCCCATCCCGGTGTTGACGAGCGCCGTCACGGCCCGCCGCCCACGGAAACGCCGCACGGCCAGCACCACCCCGAGCGGGACGCCGAGGAGCGCCGCCAGGGCCGTCGCGATCCCGGAGATGCCGAGCGAGAGGGCCGCGATCCGCAGCGTCGCGGGGTCGCGCGTCGCGAGCAGGCGCAGGGCGTCGCGAAAACCCTCCCAGATCAGGTCCATGACGAGTCGTGAGTCGCGAGTCGCGAGTCGTGAGGGGGGGCATCGATGACGACGTGCTTCATGGTGGCGCTACCTCTCCCACGACTCGCGACTCACGACTACTCCTTTGGGTCTTTCAGGCCGCAGCTGTTGTCGGCGCAGGGGGTGAAGAGAGGCTGCCCGTAGCGGGCGCGACCGAACTCGCCGATGAATCGCTGCGTGTCGGGCGCGAGGATGAAGGCGCTGAACGCCCGCGCCCCGGCGCTGTTGACGGCGGGGAAACGGGCCGGGTTGACGGCGATGACATGGTAGACGTTCAGCAGGCGCTCGTCGCGCTCGATCAGGAGGTCGAGTTTGACGCGATTAACGAAGGTCAGGTAGGTGCCACGATCGGCGAGCGTGTAGGCGCGGCGCTGGTCGGCGATCTGCAACGTCTGGCCCATCCCGGAGCCGGATTCGACGTACCAACCCTGACCTCGTGGGGTGATGGCGGCTTCTTTCCAGAGTTGCAGTTCCAGTTGCTGGGTGCCGGAGTTGTCGCCGCGGCTGATGAACGGGCTGCCCTTGGCGGCGATCTTCTTCAGGGCGTCGAGAGTGTCGGTGGATCCTTTGACCCCGGCAGGATCCTCGGCGGGGCCGACGATGATGAAGTCGTTGTACATCACGAGCCGTCGGTCGATCCCCGCGCCGGAGGCGACGAACTGGCGCTCGTTGTCCGGCGCGTGGGCGAGGATCACATCGGCCTCGCCGCGACCCCCGAGGGCAATCGCCGCGCCGGAGCCGACCGAGACGACTTTAATGTTGTAGCCGGTCTGCCGATTGAAGAGCGGGAGCAGTTCATCGAGCAGGCCGCTATCCTGGGTGCTGGTGGTGGTGGAGAGGATGAGGTCTTTCGCGCCACCGGTGCGCGGGATGGCGGTCGGTTGTGCGACAGCGGGCGTCGTTCCGGCGCGTGTGGCCGTGCCGCCAACGCTCGGACTGGCGGCGCGAGTCGTGGTTCCCGTGGTGGGGGATGTGCCGGTCGGGGCGGGGCGGGTGACGCTCGCGTTCGTGCTGTTCGTAGCGACGGCGGTGGCGGCGGACGGGGCCGCGGGGGGCGCCGTGGGGATGGTGGATGCACCGCACGCGGTGAGGAGCAGGCAGAAGCAGGCGATCAGCGCGGCGCGGGAAAGGCGCGGTGTAGGTCGAGGCGGTGAGCATCTCAAAACCATTGGCTGCTCCTCTCTGGGCATTGCGATGACCGCGATCCGCCGAGCGGTCGCGCGTATGATAACAGTTTGTCATACGGGAGCAAGGGGAAGGCGCGCGGTGGGTCACGGTGGCGCGGCGTTCGCGGCGGGGGAGCGCGTCGCGAACCTGCGCGAAGGAGCCGGGTGAGGTAGCGGCTTCGGCTGAGGGCTGAAGGCGATCACCCCGTTCGCCAGGGCGAGCAGCACC
>DATCMP010000514.1:0-10003 GCA_036563365.1 Thermomicrobiales bacterium | reverse complement strand
GGCCTCGGCGCGTCCGACGCTGTCGGGGTGGGCGCGACAAGACCGGAACAGGAGGGGTGGGTACCATTGGTCGCGGCGGGGCTGCCAACGGGAACAGCGCTGCTCAACCTCGGCGTGAGCGGTGCAACGGTGCGCGATGTCATCGACGGACAACTCCCCGTCGCGCTTGACCGTGCGCCGCGCTGGATCACCATCTGGCCCGGCCCGAACGATTTCCGCGATGGCGTGCCGCTGGAAACGTTCGCCGCGCAGCTCGACCAACTCCTCACGGCTCTCCGTCCTACCGGTGGACAACGGCGCACGATCGCGATCCTCAATCTCCCCGACCTCCGCACCCTGCCCGTATTCGCGCGGGCCGGGAGCACCGATCTCGACGCGCGCGTACGTGCGTGGAATGCGTCGATCGCCACCGCGGTCGCCCGCCACGCCGACTATGCGATCCTGGTCGATCTTCATGCGGGGTGGGAAGAACTCGGCGCACACCCGGAATATATCAGCGCCGATGGTTTCCACCCTTCTTCCGCGGGGTATCGCCGGATCGCCGACCTCACCCTCGCCACGCTGAAAAGCTATGATCGGTAAGTTCTTCAGGAAGGCCACGGCGTCACCGGCGGCTACGCCCGACCCCGCCACGCCAGCGGTCGAAGCCCGCGCCCTCCAGAAGCGCTATCACGCCGGTTCCGTCGCGGTCGCGGCGCTACGCGGGGTTGATCTGCGTGTCGAGCGCGGCGAGTTCGTGGCGATCGTCGGTCCGTCAGGCTGCGGCAAGACGAGCCTACTCAATTGCCTCGCCGGGCTGGAGACGGAGTACGACGGCGATGTACTTCTCGCCGGCGTCCCCTTGCGCGGGCTCAAGGATGCACAGCGCGCGGTCCTACGGGCGCGCACGACCGGCTTCATCTTCCAGTCATTCAATCTGCTGCCGACCCTCGACGCGATCGAGAATGTCGAACTGCCGCTGCTGATCACCGGCGTGCGCGGCGGCGAAGCACGCCGCCGCGCGCGCGCGATCTTAGACACGGTTGGTCTCGGCGATCGGCTCGACCATCGACCGGCGGCACTGTCGGGCGGGCAGCAGCAGCGGGTGGCGATCGCCCGCGCGCTGGTCGGCCGCCCGGCGATCGTCTGGGCCGACGAGCCGACCGGCAATCTCGATAGCGACTCGGCGGCGGAGATCATCGACTTGATCGAACGCCTTAATCGCGAGAACGGGCAGACGTTCGTGATCGTGACCCACGCCACCGATGTCGCGGCCCGCGCCTCGCGCCTCGTGCGGATGCGCGACGGGATGATCGTCGAGGATTCGGCGGCAACAACGGTGACCGCGACGGCCCCGCAGCGCGGCAGGCAGGCCGCCGACTGAGCAATGGTGCTCACGTACCAACGGAGAGCGATGATCCCTGCCGCGGCCACGGAACTGTTTGCAAATCGCCAGCCTCCCGCGCGACGATGATAGCCCACAGTCAGGAAGAAGCGATCGATGGAACAGTTTTTCGGCGTGCCGACGGCGCTGGCTGGGTTCGCTCTCGGGCTCGCCTTCGCCGCAATCGTCGGGATCGCGCTGGTACGCGGCGGGCGCGGCGCACCACTGCTGAAGTTAGGGTTGCGTAATCTGCCGCGCCGCCCGGTGCGCGCCGCGTTGATCGTCTTCGGGCTGACCCTCGCAACCACAACGATCAGCGCCGCATTCGGCACCGGCGACACGATCTCGGCGACCCTCCGCGCACTCGTGACCGAGACATTGGGGACGACCGACGAAGCATTGGTCGTCAACCCGCCGCGCCAGAGTAACGGCGACCGCGCACGCGCCCTGGCGACCGGCACCTTCGGCGGCATGAAAGCCGCCGATCTCGGCTTCTTCCCACAGCGCCAATACGACCAACTGAACGCGCAGGTCGCTGGCAACGACGCGATCGCCGCACTCGCCCCGGCGATCGCCGATCAGGTGACAGTGGTGCTCGGCGCTGCGGGCGAGACGCGTACGGCTGTCGGGCTGCTGGCGACGCATACGCCCGCTTCGGCCTTTGGCACCCTCCGCTCGCTCGATGACGCGGCGATCTCGCTCGAAGATTTGCCGCCGGAGAGCGTGATCATCAATTCCGCTGCCGCCACGCTCTTCGGGGTCACGGTCGATCAGACGTTCGCGATCCAGACGCAGGCCGCCGGCACATTCAGCGCAACCAACCCACCAGCGGACTGGGCCGTCACCGTCGCGGCGATCGTCCCCAATGGCGGGATTGGCGGTGCCGCGCCGCTCATCATCGCGCCCCTCTCTGCGTACCAGCGAGTATTGGGCCGCGAGGCACAGATAAATCAAATCCTCGTCGCCAACACGGGCGGGCGCGCGAGCGTGGCCCGCAGCGACGCCGCAACGAGTGCCCTCCGCGGTGCCCTGGTCGATCGGGCAGTCGCCCAATCGCTCAAAACGTATCTCGCGCGACCCGAGACGCAACGCGGTCTGCTCGAAGCGGAAGCAGCGTTACGCGGGCGCGACCGCAGCGACCTAGCAGCGCTGCGTGTGGAAGCGGCGAAACCGGAGTTGACGCCGCGGTTCATCAGCCTCGCCAGCGACCCGCGCGTCCGGCGGCAACTCGCGTTCCTGACGTCGCAGTTGTCGAACTTCGGCGACCGCCGCGCCCTGCTGAATCAAATTCGCTCGATCACCACCCTGTCGGTGATCGCGGTGAAGCAAGAGGGCTTGGAGCAAGCCGACGAATACGGCAACGTAGTGACGACGGTCTTCCTCGTCCTCGGGATCTTCTCGCTCGGCGCGGCGATCCTGCTCATCCACCTGATCTTCACTCTGCTCGCCGCCGACCGCGCTGCCGAACTGGCGACGATGCGCGCTCTGGGGATGAGCCAGCGCCAGATCGGCGCGATCTTCCTCAGCGAGGGGTTGGCCTACGCGCTCCTCGGTGCGACATTCGGGGCGCTGGCAGGGATCTTCGCCACCCGCCTAACCGTCGCGTCGCTCGCCGAGGCGCTGACCAGTTTCGGTTACCGCCTCGAACTGCGGATCGAGCCACGTTCGATCATCCTGGCGTTCCTGGCCGGGATACTGTTGACATTCCTGGCGATGTGCGTCTCGGCGTGGCGAGTGAGCCGGGCGCAGATCATCGCGGCGACCCGTGGCGAGGAACGCGCGGAGGGTCGCGGTCTCGGCGGCATCGCCCTCGGCGTGTTTCTCGTCGTAGCCGCCGCCTGGGTCTGGCAACGCTGGCATGAGCCTTCCCTGCCCTATCTGCCGCGCGATCCGGTCGTCCTGCCCGGTGTCCACACCCTCGCGCTCATCGGTGCCTCGCTGGCGGCGAGCGGCGGACTCCAAGCCTGGCAACAGCGGCGAGCCGATCGCCTGCGCGCAACCATGACGACGGTCACTGGCCTCGCATTGACACTCATCTGGCTACACGCACTCAGCAGCCTACCAACCCCCGGGGGCGAGACGCGCGCCGACGCGATCGTCACGGCGCTCGGCGGCTTGATCCTGATCGCCACCTCGGTTTGGACCGCGACGCGGGGACTCGCACCGCTCCTCAAAGGGCTCGACCGTGCGCTCTCTCCGCTCGCCCGGCTGCGGCTGATCGTGCGCCCTGCGGCGGCGTATCTCGCCGCCGGACGTTCGCGCACGGCGTTGACCGTGACGATGTTCGGGATGGTCGTCTTCATCATGGTCGCCGCGTTGACGATGATCGAGACGCTAGTCGATGCCTACGCGGGCCAAGAACCGCCGGTCGCCGGTTTCGATCTGCGCGGCGATCTCCCGGCCACCGCGGCGACGACACAACCGCTCACCGATATGGCGGGCGCGTTAGCCACCGCGACGGGCGTTCGGCGCGAGGCTTTTGGGGCGATCGGAGGGATTACCACGCTCGATGTACGCACCGTCCAGTTCGATACCCCGCGCGCGGCATGGCGCAACGCGGCGGTCGTCGCCGCCGACGATGGTTTCCTGGGCGGCGTGACGACACAGTTCGAACGCCGCGCGCAGGGGTATGCAGACGACGCGGCGGTCTGGCAAGCGGTGCGCGAGAACGCCGGTCTCGCGGTCGTGACCGGGTCGACCGCCAGCACCTTCGTGACGCCGCCCGCTGGCGACGGAGCGTTCGTGCCGTTCACCGTCTGGGCCCGCGCGACCGAAGGCGGCACGCCCCGAAAACTCACGATCATCGGGATCACCGCGCCGCGCGCAGAACTCACCCCAGGCATCTGGGCCTCGCGCATCACGGCGAGCGGCCTCGGCGTCACCATCGCGTCGCCCACGACGTATTACTTCGCCCTCGCTCCGGGCACCACGGCAGCCGACGCGATCGCCGGACTGAAGGTCTCCTTCGCCGCCAATAGTCTCGTCGTCACCGACTTGAGCACGACCTTGCGGATCGGTCAGTCGGTGCGTGCCTTGCTGACCCAACTCGTACAGGGATTTATGGGTCTCGGGCTGATCGCGGGGGTGGCCGCACTTGGCATACTCGGTATCCAATCGGTGATCGAGCGTAGGCAGCAGCTCGGCACGCTGCGGGCGCTCGGCTATACCCGTGGACAGACCCAGGCGACGCTGGCCTTCGAGTCGGCGATCACCGCCGCGCTCGGGATCAGCTTGGGAGCGACGCTCGGCCTGGTCCTCTCACGCAGCCTGGTCACACTGTTGGCGGTTCGTGCGCCGGAGATCCGCTATGCCGTGCCATGGGAACAGATCGGCCTGACGATTTTGCTGGCCTGGCTCGGCACGCTCGGCGCGCTTGCCATCGCCGCATGGCAAGCAGGGCGTGTTTCGCCCGCCGATGCCTTGCGACCAACCGGCTGAGTACGGCTAGACCGCGAAGAACATCGGGTAGTGCGCGAGGCAATGGGAAGCTGATCACGCCGCACGAATGTTGCGCGAGCCGGGGATGATGCGACGACCTCTAAACCGACCCACCGGTACCACCAACGGTGTATACTGCCCCGATACGCACGCCATCAGCCACCCCACGCCGCATGGCTGGTGATAGCTTTGTACGTTCTGCGCGCGGCAATGCCGCAGGGATAATGATGAGGGAGTAGCGGGATGGATCGCTCACCGATTCCGATGACCGTGGAAGGCTTGCAGAAGCTACGCGAGGAACACGAATACCTTACCGGGACAGGTCGGCGCGAGATGTCACAGCGGATTCAGGCGGCGCGCGAACTGGGCGATCTGCGCGAGAACGCCGAATACGACACCGCGAAAAATGACCAGGGACTGATGGAGGCGCGGATCCGCCAGATCGAGGATGTGCTGAAGCGCGCCACGATCATGGACCAGGCCGACGTTTCCGGCAAGAATGCCGTGGTCACGATCGGCTGCACGGTGGAAATCGATTTCGATGGCGACGCCGAAACCTATACCATCGTCAGCCCGGTCGAGGCTAAGCCGCGCGAGGGGCGAATCTCCAATGAATCGCCGGTTGGTCGTGCGCTCTTGGGTCATCGCGTCGGCGATAGCTTCGACATTACCATGCCAAATGGCCGGAAAGTCCCCGCGAAGATCAAGGCGATCACCAATTAACGGCGGATTATCGCATCGAATCGTTGGGAGGGTTGCGCCCCGGGGCGCACAGAGCGCGCGGAGACGGCAAGAGAGCACACGCGTACGGTCAATGCGCGGCGTCTATTGGCACCAGTTGGGCACGATTCTGGTGCCGGCGTAGGTGCCCAAACCTTACCCATGGTGACGAAGAAGAGGCCGACGACGCGAAGTCGTCGGCCTCTTCTTCGTCATCACTTAATCTTTTGTAACGCCCCGGGCTTGTGCGCGGCTTCCGCGCCGCTCTCGTCACTCACGACCAGATACTCCGGATTTTCATGCGAGGCGGCGACGTGGTGGCCCTTGATCGCCATTGGCGCGGTCAGCTTGCGCGTGATCACGCCGGTGGTCCGCCCCTGTGACGTCTGCCAGGAGACATGGTCGCCGACCGAAAACTCTTCCGCTGCATCCGCCATCTCAACCGCCGATCTGTCGGCCGAGATCCCGCGGATCGAAGTAGGCCCGGAAACGCGTGATCTTGTCGCCAGCGACTTCGAGGATACTCACGCCGTCGTACTCGATGGGCTTCCCCTCGACACTCGTGCCGCGTGTCGTCCATTCCAGGGCGATCCGCTCCGGCGTGGCGATCACGTTGCGAAACTCCGACTTCATCGTATCGAACGTCCCGCGATATTCGGTCCAGAAACGTTGCGCCCCTTCAGAGCCATGAAACCGTTCCGGGGCATTGATATTGCCCACGTCGGCATCGTCGGCGTAGAGTGCGATCAGCGGATCAACCTCTCGTCCCTCTTCGAGTTGCGCGAGTGCGCTGATAAAGCGATCGGCCATCCCTTGGTCTTGTGTCATCCAGCTCTCCTCTGCCCTATTTCCCCTGGCAGGCGGTCGCGGCGCGGCGACCGTTAACCCGACGATGCAACTCATATGCCAGGGTTCGACAGCCGGGACGACGCTGAAAAATCATGTCACCTCAATTTTCCCTAGCGGACCAGAAGTGATCAAGTGCGGCTATCGTGGCGGGCAACTGCTCGAACTGCGGCAGGCCGCGCGTCGGGACGATCCGCGCCTCGTGCCAGTTCGTGTGATCCTTGAGGAGCGCGGGCAACTGGTCGAACGAGACGAAATTATCTTCGTCATAGATGACCAGGACAGGCTGTGTCAGACGCTCATACACGGTCGGTCGGATGTCGCGCGTGAACAATTTGCCGCTGACGAAATGGAGCGGCGCGAAGCGTGCGCCCGGTTGGTGGGCGGTACGATAGTCATACGCCACCAAACCAGCATCGGGCTCGCCCACAAAGCTCTGCTTGAGGAAATAACGGATACTCGGTGGCGACACCAGGAGGTCGTAGAACGGCTGACTCCAGAGCGGCACGGAGAAGCTCCGCAAGACCCGTGCGCTCGACTGTGCGCGTTCTGCCCGCTCTTCTGCCGAGAAGGCCCCACCGGGCCGACCCAACCCGCTCGGCGAGATCAGCGTCAGGCTGCGAATTCGCTCCGGCAAGGCGAGGGCCGCCAAGGCGGCGAACTCGCTGCCGAGCGAGAGGGCCACAATATCGACCGCCCCTTCCTCCTGAACCTCATTTGTCAGCAGATCGGCCAGGGCGGCGGTGTAGAGCGCGGGCGAATAATCGCGGTCGCTCCGTTCGGAGAAGCCGAACCCCGGCAAGTCGGGCGCATAAACCGGTCGGTGGGTACGATAGGCGTCAAAGAGGGGGCGCATCTCATAGGCCGAGGCGGCGGCATTGATGCTATGGACGAGCACCAGCGGTCGTCCCGACGCTTCACGCGCCAGGTAGTAATGGATCTCGCCCGCAGTCTCGCTCCGGAATCGTCGCTGCTCCGCCGCGATCGCCGGTTCGAGTGGCAGTTGGTGATCGAGCGCGAGCGCGCTATACGCCCCCCAGCCTACCGCCGCCCCGCCAAGGACCGCGACCAACCCGGCAAGGCTACCACCGACAAGCGTCACCACCTTCTGCAAATCACGCTCTTGCTGTTGCATTTGCTTCACCTTATTCCCGATCTGCCGCGCTGAGAGCGAGCGTAATGTGGCGCTCGATCGAGGATGGGCGCCTGCAAACGACATACCATCGATCGGCACCGATCAGCACAGTACCACTAACCGCACCCGAGTCTGCGGAGAACGCCTCAGTGGGAACAACAAAGGCGGGCTCGACCAGCTGCCGAGCCCGCCCATCTCGATTCGCGCAAGTGTACCGCGTACGATTACTTCTCGGTGATCGTCACCGAGCTGATCGTGATCTTCTCGGTCGGGGTCGAGCGCTCGCGACCGGTGGTCGGCACGTCGGCGATCGCATCGACCACGTCCAAGCCCTCGGTCACGTTGCCGAAGATCGTATAGCTCGGCGGCAAGCTCTCGGAGTTGCGCCCGTGGCAGATGAAGAACTGCGAGCCGTTGGTATTCGGGCCGGCATTCGCCATCGCCACGATCCCGCGCCCGTAACGGCGGCTGACCGGCTCGTCGGCGAACTTGTAGCCCGGGCCACCGGAGCCGGTGCCGGTCGGATCGCCGCCCTGGATCATGAAGCCTTTGATGATCCGGTGGAAGATCACGTTGTCGTAGAAACCCTCTTTCGCCAGGAAGACGAAATTATTGACCGCCTTTGGGGCATCGCTCATCAGCAGGTCGAACGTGATGTCACCCTTGTTGGTGTGCAACGTCGCGCTGTAGCGCTTCGACGGGTCCACCTGCATCGCGGGCGCGCTCTTCCACTGCTTTTGGCCGCTCATCGATCCTCCTTATACGCCACCGATCCACGCGGATCGGCAATCGACTAGTGATTCGTACCTACTGTTCGCTGATCTCGATCGTGCTGATCTTGACCTCCTGGGTCGGGCGATCGCCAGCCGCCGTCGGAATGCTGGCGATCTTATGGACCACGTCGATCCCTTCGATCGTTTTGCCGAACAGATTGTACTTCGGGGGCAGCGCGGCACCCTGGGCACCCTCGATGATGAAGAACTGCGAACCATTCGTATTCGCGCCGGAGTTCGCCATCGCGAGACTCCCGACCTCATACGGCCCCTTCACCGGCTCATCGGCAAATTTGTAGCCGGGGCCACCCGTCCCCGTACCGGTCGGGTCGCCACCCTGGATCACGAAATCTTTGATGATCCGGTGGAAGATGACACCGTCGTAGAACTTTTCGCGCGCAAGGAAGACGAAGCTATTAACGGTGAGCGGCGCATTCTTGGCGTCGAGTTGCACCTTGATGTCGCCCATATTCGTCTTGATCGTCGCGATATACGTTTTGTTCTGGTCGATCGTCATCGCCGGGGCGGCGCTGTATTGCTTCCCGGAGGTTGGTTGTGAGGAGCCGCCGGCGGCAGCCCGTGAGCTTGCGGCGGGGACAGCGGCACCGCCGCGTGTGGGGGTGACGGTAGGGCGCGAGCCCGCGCCACAGGCGGTGAGGACGGTCGAAAAGAGGCCGAGGCCAAGAACGACGGACGCGAGACGCGCCCTGGACAATCGCACGAGATTACGCTCCTTCCTGTGTTTGATCATCCGCCCCGGCGAGGCCGAGCTCGGGTGCGATCGCGGACATCGACTCGACCACGATCTGCACATGCTCATCGAACGGGACGCCTAAGAGTTCGGCACCGTGCAGCATATCCTCGCGGCTGACCGCGCGGGCGAACGCCTTGTCTTTCATCTTCTTCTTGAATGCTTGCGGCGTGACGCTGCTGATCCGCTTGTCGGGTCGCACGCGTGCCACCGCGCCCGCGAAGCCTGTCACCTCGTCCACCGCGAACAACGCACGCTTCATCGGCGTGTCGCGTGCGAGTTCCAGATGATCGGCGTGGCTGAGGATCGCCTCGATCAACTCCTCGGCGTAGCCCCGCTCGCGGAGGATCGGCGCGCCATCCTGCGGGTGCTGATCGAGGGTCGGGTGCCGCTCGTAATCGAAGTCGTGCAGGATGCCGACAACCCGCCAGCGTTCCTCATCTTCACCCGAGCGGTTCGCGTAGGCACCCATCGCCGCCTCGACCGCACGCATATGCCGCCGCAGGCTCTCGCTCTCGACGTACTCGCACATGAACGTCCAGGCTTCGTCTCGGCTCGGCCAACGGCCGGCCGCGGTGTCACCCGCCGCCCCGCTTTGTTCCGTCTGTGTCATAGTGCTCCTTCCCATTCGCTCGTAGCGCCGCGCGAGCGGGCGCACGAAAAGACAGTAGCTGAGTATAACGGAAAGCAGGCGTGACGGTTCGGTGGTTCACAAGGTTCATGCGTGAGTATGGCGGGCGATTGCACCCTATGACCCGGCCCGGGACAAGATCACCTACCGGCGCTGGCAACGCCTCACGTACGGGCTCGGCGGCGGCTCAGGCGGTTGGTAGCGCGATCAGCACCCCCTCATCAGGACGGAGATCGAGCGCTATGCCCGCCTCAACGGCCTCACCCTGCCGCTCCGGGTGCGTCGATAAGACAAGGTGTCCCCCAGCCATGAGCACTTCACTCTCGAACGTATCGTGCCGCGCACC
>DATCMP010000512.1:0-2513 GCA_036563365.1 Thermomicrobiales bacterium | reverse complement strand
ATCTATATTGACGGAATCAAATCGAAATGTTATCGTCTTGAAACGTACTAGATTTGTCTTGATCGAGTAGTGCAAGGAGGTGCCTCGCTGTGAGCGCCGAAGAAGGGCCGAAGATGATCACGGTCAAAGAGGCACGAGAGCGCCTCAACATAAGTCGCGTGACGATGGCTCGCCTCGTCAAAGAAGGGCGATTCACGATCTACGATAACCCTCTTGATAAACGGGAGAAGCTTATCCCTGAGAATGAACTGGCTGAGGTGAAGCGCCCCCAACCGCGTGTCTTGCCGAAATTGGAGCGAGAATCAAAAAGGGCGGCCTGAGCTAGCAGGCCGCCCGTAAGCTCACCGGGCTCTGGCACACCGGCGAGCAGGGGAAGTTTACCAGCGGGGGCGTCATGGCGCGCTTACGATGGTTATGGCAGGTGATTCGGCAGCTGCTGCGCCCGCGCGCTTGGCGAGCACCGGAACGACCAGTGCTCGACGACATCGGGCCGGGGATGCCGCGTGCTGATCGGCGGCGACGCCGACCGCGATCATGACCCTCGCTAACAACCGGATTCGCTGTAGGGGTAGGCAAGTAGCAGAAGGGGTGCGGCATGGCTGACCAGGCGGTCCCGCTGAACGAGGAGAATCTGCCCGAGGCGCCCACCCCCCAGGTGGTGATCCTCGGGCACACCGTGACCCGCCATGGCGGCGACGCGACCGCGACCATGGATCTCGCGGACTGGGAGGCGATGACGGAGGCGGAGCAGCAGGCGTGGGCCGCGGTCGGGGCGGACACCGGGTCGTCTTCCGAGCCGACCACCGAGGAGATCGAGGATCGCGGCTGATGCCGCGGAAGTTGCGCGAGCTGCGGGCCGAGTTGCGCCGGGCCGGGTTCGTGCTGGCGTACACGACCGGCAGTCACGAGACCTGGCGGCACCCGAGCGGGGCGAAGCTGACCCTCGCCGGCAAGGATGGTGCCGACGCGAAGCCGTATCAAGAGCGCCAGCTGCGGGCGATGATCACCGCCGTGAGCGCCGTGCCGCCGCAGCCGGAGGAATGAATCTATGGACAATCCGCGCGTGACCGTGCCGCCCTACTCGATGCGCCTCGACTGGGATCCCGACGAAGGGATCTTCGTCGTCAGCGTGCCCGAGCTGGCCGGCTGCATGACGCACGGCGCGACCTATGCCGAGGCGGTCCGCAACGGGGAGGAGGCGATCGCCTCATGGCTCGGTGCGGCCGAGGCGTTCGGCGACCCGATCCCTGCCCCACGTGTGGTGCGCCATACGCTCGCCCCGACCGGGGATTGAGTGGGGGCCTCGTGGACGAATTACATGTGGCTTTCACCGACTACTTGCGCCGTCATCGACGAGCCCAGGCAGTCCTCCTTAAGCACGAGGCTGCGATCCTCAATCCCTGGCGTGATCGTGACAGAGTATCCCGGTGTAAAGTCTGTGGTGTGCCGGACGATGGCGATGAAGGCGAGCTTTACAACCTCGCCGATATGCTCATGGTGTGCGAGTGTCATGAGCACTACATGCCGTTCTAAGGGTACTGTCAAGGTAACTGGTTGGCCTGGTGGGCGGGCGGGTGTGCGATACTCGGCGCATGAAACAACAACCCGCAACGCCCACCTACACGCGGCATCGGTTCCCGCCGGCGATCATCGCCTACGGTGCCTGGTTGTCCTTCCGGTTCGCGCGCAGCTACCGCGACGTGGAGGAGCTGCTCGCCGAGCGCGGGGTGATCGTCACGTACGAGACGATCCGGCGATGGTGCCAGAAGTCCGGCCAGGCCTAGGCGAACGAATCGCGCCGCCGACGCCCGCGTCCTGGCGATAAGTGGCACTTGGACGAGATGTTCGTCGGCATCAACGGCGCTCGGCACTATCTCTGGCGGGCGGTCGACCAGGGCGGCGACGTGCTCGACATCCTCGTGCAACCGCGGCGCGACCAGGTGGCGGCGCTGAAGTTCCTGCGCAAACTCCTGCAAGGCTTGGCCCACGTCCCGCGGGTCGTGAGCACCGACAAGCTCGCGAGCGACGGGGCGGCCATGCGCGACGTCCTGCCGAGCGTCGAACACCGCCGCCACAAGGGGCTGCATAACCGGGCGGAGCATGCGCCTCAGCCGACCAGGGAGCGGGAGCGGCGGATGCGGCGGTTCAAGGACCCGGGCCACGCGCCACGGTTCCTCGCCGCCTACGGGCCGATCGCATCCCACTTCCGCCCGCGCCGCCACCGCCTGACCGCCGCCGCCTACCGCGAGACCCGCGCCGAACGCTTCGCCGCCTGGCGGGTGGTCACCGGCACCCCGCCCCTGGCCTGAGGACAGCGCCGCCCTCCTTCAGCATGCTCGCGTTCCCCGACAGCCCGGCGAGCCCGACTTAAATTGACTCTCTGTCAGGATAGGATTGCCTGGCAACCCCTAAATTGAGCGGCGCGATGCCTTTGTATTGACCTGTCGCCCCCTTGCTGGGCCCCCGAGGCCTGACCTGATAGCAACCGTGTTGGCCGTCAAGTGCCCGAGGCT
>DATCMP010000511.1:0-7651 GCA_036563365.1 Thermomicrobiales bacterium | reverse complement strand
GGCCTGCGGGCCACGAAGCCGCCCTGCGGCGGCTGGGATTGTTGTGAGGCATTGCCTCACGGTTGGGCATTGCAACCCTGACGTGTCCAGCCCGCGCAGGCGGGCTTCGTGGCGGCGTGAGCCGTCCTTGAGGCGCGGCTTCAGCCGCCAGCCCTACTGGCACGTACGCTCTGCACTACCGTTCGCCGACACTCGTTTCTCACGACTCACGACTCACGACTCACGACTCTTCAGCACCGCGATCGTGCGCTCTATCCCGTCGGTAAGGGCGATGCGGGGAGTATAGCCGAGGTCGCGACGGGCGGCGGCGATGTCGTAGGTCTGGGTGCGGGCGAGGATGGCGGCGGAGTAGCGGGTGAGCAACGGTTCCCGGCCGGTCAGGCGGGCGCGGGCTTCCATGACGCTGGCGGCGGCGAGGGCGGCGGGGAGCGGCACGGCGCGGAGGTCCGCGGGGAGGCCGAGGCCGCGCACGACAGCGGCGATCACGTCCCAAAGGCGCGGGTGCTCGTCGTTGGTGATCGTGTAGGTGCGGCCAACGGCGGCGGGGGCATCGAGGGCGAGGAGGAGGGCATGGGCGACGTTGTCCACGTAGGTCAGATCGACGCGATTCTGGCTGTCGCCGATCCGGACCAGGCGACCGCGCCGCGCGGCGTCGAGGAGGCGCGGCAGGAGGGCGTTGTCGCCGGGTCCGAAGATCGCCTTGGGGCGGATGATCACGGTGGCGAGGCCGTCACGCGCGGCGGCGGCTACGCGGTCTTCGCCGAGCGCCTTCGTCAGGGAGTAGACGGAGGCGAAACGACGCGGGAAAGGGGCCGATTCGGTCTGGTCGATCACGTCGCGCCCCGTGAAGGTGACGCTGGGCGAGGAGACGTAGACGAGCTGCCCGACGCCCCCGGCGCGGCACCCGGCGATGACCGCCGCCGTCCCCGCGACGTTGATCGCGAAGAAGTCGCGCCGCCGTCCCCACGGCGCGGAGAGCGCGCCCGCGTGGATCACGGCGTCGGTCCCGGCGCAGGCGCGGCGCACGGCGGCGGGGTCGCGCAGATCGGCTTCCCACGGCTCCGCGCCCGCCGCCAGCAGATCGCCGCTCGCCGCGAAATCGCGCCCCAGCAGGCGTACCCGATGCCCCTGCGCCAGGGCGAGCGCGGCGACGCGGCGACCGAGGAAGCCGGTGCCGCCGGTGATCAGGAGGTGCATGTTTGCGCGAGGAAGGCGAGGATGCGTGCATTAATCGTCGCGAATGTAGCCCGCGATGGGATGTGGCGACTGTCGGCGAGGACGACCGTCTCGGTGTGGTGCGGGATAACCGCCCGTGCCGCAGTCGCCACCGCCGCGCCGGGGAAAAACGGATCGTTTGCGCCCGCGAATACGAGCACGGGCGCAGTAGATCGCTCCAACCCTTCGGCGGTGGCCCGGCGAGGTAGCCCGGTATCCAGGCGTACATGCCGGTACGAGTCGCCGATTTGTGCGGAGAGTGCTTCATCAGGTTCGCTCAGTAACGGGCTCGTCGCCCGTACGAGGCGCTGTGGATTGGGGGCGAAGCGATACGTTAGCATCGGGATGATGATCTGGCTCAACATCGGGGCGATCGGACCGGTGACGAGTCCGGCGGGCGAGACGAGCGCCAGTGCCGCTACGCGGTCCGGGGCATATCCTGTCAGTCGCAACGCGAGGCCCGCCCCATAGGAGATACCGACGAGCGGCACGCGCCCGAGCCCCAACGCGTCAAGAATATCTGCAAGCCAGCGCGCATGGTCATCGCCGCGCGGCGATGGTCGCGTCGGTGCGCTCAGCCCCGGTTGGCCAACGATATCCGGCGCATAGAGACGATATTCTGCCGCCAGGGGGATGAACCAGCCGAGGCAGGTCGGGCTGAGGAAGTTACCGCCCGAGAGGACGATCAGCGGTGGTGCCGTTACCGGCCCGGCCACCAGGAGATGCGTTGGCCCAACGTGGGTCTCCACCATGCGGTTATCAGCCGCCACCGGCAGCACGGCCACCGCCGCGTCGTAACGCGCGAGGATCGCCCGCTCACCAGCCCGACTGCGATAAATCGATGTCGCCATGTTCCCCTCGTCTGGGTCGACCCCGTTCATGCAGCGGGCGCTCGGATGGAGAACGCGCAGACCGTTGCAGTGTCACGAGACCGTTGCGACGACCGCTACCCTCCACGACCTATGCTTGCGGCAATGGCTCTCGCTCCACCACCTCCGTACAATCGGTGACGATCCCGGCCAATAACTCATCGCGGGCGGCGAGGAGGCTGCGGCCGATGATCTGGCGGTTGATCTCACTGGTCCCTTCGCCGATCTCGTTGATCTTGACCTGGCGCCAGTAGCGCCCCGCCGCGCTGTCGGCCATGAAGCCCGCGCCACCGAGGATCTGGGCCGCCTGGTCGGCGGCGCGTTTGGCCGTCTCCGAGGCGAAGACTTTCGCCATGCTGGCCTCGCGGCTGTAGGGGCGGCCCTGGTCTTTCAGCCACGCGGCCTTGAGGACCATCGTCCGCGCCAGTTCGATCTCCATCGCCATATCGGCCAGCTTGAACTGGATCGCCTGGAAGTCGGCGATCGGGCGACCGAACTGCTGGCGGCGCGGGGCGTAGTCGAGCGCTTCGTCGAGGCACGCCTGCGCCAGCCCGACCGAGAGCGCCCCGACCGCGACCCGCCCGGCGTCGAGGATCTGCAAGAACTGGCGGAAGCCCGCGCCGCGCGCGCCGAGCAGATGCCATTCCGGGACGCGGCAATCGTTGAAGTGCAGCGGGCTCTGGTTCGACGCGCGCCAGCCGACCTTCTCGTAGGCGGGGCCGCGCGTGAAGCCGGGGGTCTCCTGCGGGACGATGATCGCGGAGAGTTCGGGGCGTCCGTCGGGGCGGGTGCCGGTGCGCGCGATGATCGTCACCCCGGCGGTGAGCGCGGTGCCGCCGTTGGTGATGTAGCGTTTCGCGCCGTTGATGACCCACTGGCTGTCCTGCAACTCGGCGGTCGTCTCGGTGCCGCCCGCGTCGGTCCCGGCATGTTCTTCGGTCAGCCCGAAGGCCCAGAGGCGCTGCCCGCCCGCGACCTGGGCGAGGAAGCGCCCGCGCTGCTCGTGGTTGCCGAACGCGACGAGCGGCGCGCAGCCGAGCGAGACGTGCGCCTCCATCGTGATCCCGACGGAGGTGTCGCCGCGACTGATCTCCTCGATCGCGAGGCAGTAGGCGACGAAATCGCCGCCCGACCCGCCGTATTCGGGCGGCAGGCTCAGCCCCATCAGCCCGAGGCGCGCCATCTCCCCGATGATCTCGTAGGGGAACTGCTGGGCGCGGTCGAGCGCGGCGGCTTGCGGGCGGATGACGCGCTGGGCGAAGTCGCGGGCGAGGTCGCGCCAACCTTGCTGCTCGGGGGTGAGGTCGAAGTTCATGGCCGCCTCCATCTTGCGGTAGGATTGGCTGGCGGCTGAAGCCGCGCCTTGCGGGCCTATCGGCCACGAAGCCGCCCTGCGGCGGCTAGACAGCAGCGTTATTCGCCGCGCAGTCGCCGTAGCTCGGCTTCGAGGGCGGCGATGCGCCGGTCGCGGTCGGCGATGCGGCGTTCACGATCGGCAAGGCGACGATCGCGGTCGGCGAGGCGGCGTTCCTGCTCGGCGATCTGGTGCCGCAGTTCGGGGCCGGTGGGGACGAGTTGGCCGTCCTGGTCGTAGACGCGCAGCAGGGAGCCCTGGGGGGTGAAGGCGATGCCGAGGGCGCTGTGCCAGCGTCCGTCGGCCTCTGGCTCCCAGGGGATGTAGCCGTCCGGGCCGAGCTTGCGCGCCCAGAGGTGGGTCGTGACGAACTCGCCGACCGGGTCGAAGACGAGATATTCGGGGATGCCGAGCGCGGCGTAGGCGGCCGGTTTTGCGCGCGGGGTATCCTCGGCTAGGTCGCGTCCGGCGGCGGTGGACGGGCTGGCGATCTCGATCACGAGGGCAGGCGGGCCGTCGGCGGCGACGATGATCGAGTCGCGCGAGCCGGTGCCGAGGGTCGGGTGGACGCAGATATCCGGCGAGAGCGAGGCGGCGCGGCGACCGACGCGCGGGATGACCATCCTGATCTGGTTGCCGACGAACCAGGGGAGGCCGCGACCATGACCGCAGGCGTCGAGGCCGTCGTGCAAGGTCGTGATCGCGCCCTGATGCAGCGAACTGCCCAAGATCGACTCCTCCGTGTCGTCGGCGAGTTCCGCGAATTGCGGCCCGAGGGTGCGCGGCTGCGTGGGTGGCTGGTGGATCGTCATGGCAGGTTCCCTTTGGTACGGCGAGGCGTCATATCGGCCTATCTTACCATGATGGTGGGAGGGCTATTCACCGCAGAGACGCAGAGACGCGGAGGGCCGCAGAGATGGGGATGGCTGAAGGGGGGACGGGTTTAAACTACAACGCGCAGAGCAGGAACGAAAGCATAGACGAATGAGCGCAGAGACGCGGAGGAAGAGAGAGTTCGCAGAGAGGGAACGAGAAGGGGATGGGTTTTAACCACAGAGCGCACAGAACGCACAGAGCGGGGACGAGATGAGTGGACTGGTCTGAAAGGGTATGCGGCATAGCCCGAATGGTCTATTGTCCGGCAGGGTGATGGATTGCTACGCTGATGTCAATAGGGCGACGATTTGTTGCTCTCGGGCCGGTGACTCTGTCAATGCTATCGGGCATGGCGACGTCGCGTGAAGGGCAAGGGGAGCGGATGGGGGCGAACGATCGTAGCCGTCGGGGGACGCTGATGCACGGCTGGCTCGCGGGCCGGGTTCACGTCGCGCTGGCGCTCGTTATAATCGTATCGGGTATGGCATCGTTGACGGCTCCCGCCACGACACAGGCGATTTCTGCTCAGGCCACGGGGCGCTTGTCGTTCGAGTTTTCGGAAGTAAATTTCGGTGACCAGCCAGTCGGCATCCCCACCTATCGCCTCGTGCAGTTGCGCGTCAACGGCCCGGTGACGGGGGTCCACGGTACTGTCGCCACCATCATAGACGGACGCCCCGTCGCGGACCTCGACTTCTTCGACGTTGACCAGGACAATAGACTGCGGACCCGCTGCCTCGACGGCGTGAGCTTCATCAACGACTACTGTACCGTAGCCGTGCTCTTCCGCCCCAGCGCCTTGGGTGCCCGCGTCGGCCGGATCGCGGTGGAGTACGACGACGCCGAGGGTCACCACACGCTGACGCTCGCGCTGACCGGCACCGGCGTCGGGCCGGTGTCAGGGCCGCATTCGATCGTCCGCCAGTTCGGTTGGGGCAACGGTGTCGCGCGCGTCGCGGGCGGCAGTGCCGAACGGATTGTGCCACCGCAGGGAGGGTGGCCATCGGCGGACTCGCCGACGTACCCGCCCGGCACGGACCTGACCATCACCGCCGAGCCGGGCGAGGGCTATTACCTCGAACACTGGAGCATCCAGGGGGTCGATTACGGCGCTCAGAACCCGATCCACCTGCGGACGAACGGCGAGGCCGTCATCACTGCGGTTACCGCCTTCAATGTCGGCAACCCCGTCCCGACGATCACGGGGCTGAATCCGAGTCATATTCAAGCGAGCGGTGGCCCCCTCACCGTGACCGTGGGCGGCACCAACTTCATCCCCGGCGCGGTCGCGCGTTGGAACGGCGCGCCGCGCCCGACGACGTTCGTCAGCGGCCGCGAATTGCGGGTGGAACTCACGGCGACGGACCTCGGTGGGGAAACCGCCGCCGACATCACCGTGTTCAACCCTGGTCCGGTCGGCGGCACCTCGTATCCCGCCGTCTTCTTCGTCACGCGGGGCAACACGGCGGTCACCGCGTCCGCCAGCGGCACCAGCACCGACCCGAATGGCGGGGCGACCGCCTCGATGGGCGGCAGCGGCCCCGGCACGCCCGGCAGCCTGTCGGTGCGCGCCCGGGGCGCGGGCACCGTCACCGTCGCGCAGTTCGGGGGCAACCCGGCGGGCGCGCCGAACTTCGGCGTCCCCGGTGGCAGCGCCTTCCTCGACGCCCGCGTGACCCCCGGCCATCAATTCACCGCCGCGATCGTCAACTGCAATCTCGGCGGGGCCACGACCCTCTATTGGTGGAACGGGAGCAGCTGGTCCCCGGCTTCCGACCAGAGCGCGACCCCGGCTGGCTGTGTCACCGTCACGGTGAGCGCCGTGACCTCGCCGTCCCTCGACCAGCTCACCGGCACCTACATCGCGGCGGGGATGTCGGCGGGGCCGCCCCCGCGCTACGCGGATGTGCCGACGACCAGCCCGGCCCACGCGGCGATCGAGCAACTCAGCCAGCGCGGGGTGATCCGGGGCTACGCCGACGGCACCTTCGGCCCCGACGACCCCAGCGTCCGCGCGCAGATGGCGGCGCTGATCGCGCGGGCGATGGGCTGGGATGCCGAGGATCGGGGGAACCCGTTCCCCGATCGCGGGGCGGTGGACGACGACCTCTGGCGCAACGTCGGGCTGCTGGCCGCGCGGGGCGTGGCGCGGGGCTACGCCGACGGCACCTACAACCCGACGGGGGACGTGCTCAACCAGCAAATGGTTCTCTTCATCAGCCGGGCGATGGTCGAGCGCGGCGTCTGGCAACCGCAGGCGGACACGAACCCCTATCCGAATCTGCCGGGTGCGACGGCGCAGGAGCAGGCCGATCGGCGCGACATCGCCACCTATGTCCACTATGCGGGCGCGGTCCCCGATCGGCCCGTAGGTCAGGCGTGGGGGGACTGGGAGCAAGCGGCGACACGCGCGTGGTTCGCACGGGCGCTCTGGCAGGCGCTCCAAAGTGGCCCTGTCGCGCCATGACAAGAAACTCTCCCCGTGTTTTTGTCATGGCGACCTGCGTAGCCTCCACAATCGGGGTGCCTGAGTGCTGGCACCTGCCTTGCCTGATTGAGCATAGGCGAAAGGCCGCGCACGAACCTTTCTTGTTGTCGTGCCGCGACAACAACGTCAAGCCGCGAGCGCCGCTGGTATGATGCCGACCAGGCCCGCTGTGAGGGCCGTGAGGATGTCGTGGGCTTTCTGATCGGCGCTGATGGTGGCGGTTTCCTGCGTGGCCCATTGGGTCGCCGCGCCAAAAATGCCGCCGCCGAGCACCTGCACGCTCATCGCCACGAGCCCTTTCTCGTGCGCGACGGGTCGCCCGGGCGCGCGAGGCGGGGTGCGACCGGGGGCAAGGCTATTACTTCGCCCGCCCGCAGCCCCCGGAGGGGGTCGCGGCGTTGTGGCAGGCCGGGCTGCGCTGCGAACTCCCAGATTGCCCGCCCGACGCCTCGCCCGTAGGTGCGGTGCGGAACGGAGTGGTCTGACGAAAATATCAGGAGAACAAGGGATACCCGGCACAAGGCGTCTGCTGGGTGGCCGTTTATACAAGCTCATCCGCGGTCGGCGGTTGGAAGATCGTGATATACCGAGCCATGTCCGTTTCGGGGATGACAAACACCCCTTCAGCGGGGGTACGGTTGCGGATCGCCAAACGGCGATAGAGTTCCGCAGACGGCACATCCATATAGTGCAACGTGAAATCTGCCCCTAGTGCGTTCGCAGACGACGTAGCTTGAGTGGTATCATCCGGTGCATGAAAGCACCGCTCTTTGTGCGTCCCCTGACGGACGCCGAACACCGCCATTTGAGGAGGGGGCTCCGGTCCTCCGACGCCTTCACCGTGCGGCG
>DATCMP010000510.1:0-5086 GCA_036563365.1 Thermomicrobiales bacterium | reverse complement strand
TTCTCGCGCAGTGGTATCCAGGCCGACCCGGCCGCGAGGGGCATCATAGCCGAACCGCGAAGCCGATGTCGGTGTCCTGTCCGGCAGCATCGCGACAGGAGCGCCGTTTGGCAAGCAGATGCGTGTTATGACAACTCTTCGCGCGCGTCTGCCCTATCGGCAACATCAGCGCCATGGGGTTCGGCGGCGAGCGCTTCTTTCTCTCGATGCAGCGCCGCCTCGCCGTCAAGCCACTCCGTCGCATCGACGAGCGCCGCTTTCCGCTCGCGCGGGAGCTGCTTCACGCGCCACTCCAACTGCGCCGCCGTGCGCCGATCGGCGCACGGGTGGGCGAGATAGAGGCTGACCGGGCGACGACCACGCGTGTAGCGCGCACCGCGCCGCTCGCTCCCGTTGTGCTCGCGCAGTCGCGCCGCGAGATGGCGCGCGAGGCCAACGTAGAACGTATCATCGGCGCAGCGCAGGATGTAGACCCACCACGATCCCGCTGCCGTCATTCGGCTGGTGGCTGCCGCGAGGCATCGGCGCGCATCAGGCTATCGGCCAATGCCGCGACAACGCCATCCAGGCCCCGACTCTGGTCGCGCGTCTCCGGCGACTCCTGGCCGAGGGGTGTCGCGGCGACGAATTGAAAGAGATCTGCGGCGCCCTGGAGTATCCTCGGTGTCATGCCGAGATCGGAGAAGCAGAGGGCGCTCTCCTCCATCTCCCCGACCCAACGATACGCTTTGGGCGGGAATGACGGCACCGCGCGCTCCAGGTGGGCACGAAGGTCCGGCACACTCTCGCGTTGTTCCGCCGCTAACGCCTCGTCCAAGCCGAGTAAACGTGCCGCGACGAGGAGTTCCGTCCCGAGCGCCTGTATCCCCTTCGTCATGGCCCCATAGCACATTTTGAACCCGGACGCTTGACCGATCGGCCCGTCGAGGACACGCACGGTCAGGCCATGGTCGGCGAGTTGGGCGAATTCGGTTGCCCCAGCACCAGAGGTATAGAAGCGCGTCGTGCCAGCCTTGCGCGGCGGCGGGCCGATGATCCCCACATCGGCGAAACGCGCGCCCGCGTTCAGGATCGTCGCGCCGATCGCCGCGGCGGTGCGCGGCGCGACAGCGTTGCAATCGGCGTAGAGGAGATCTTTGCCGCGCGCGGTCCCTTCGCGGGCGATTGCCGCTGCGACCCGCTCGGCCACACCCATCGCTTCGGCAGGCACCAGCACGCAGAGGAGGATATCAGCCTCGCGCACGAGATCTTCCAGCGTCGGTAGCTCCTCGAACCCGGCTTGTGCGGCCAGCGCGCGCGTTCGCTCACTCCGATTGGCCAGGCAACCCAGCACGCGCAGCCCGTGGCTGTGCAGCATCGCCCCGATCGAATGCCCCATATCGCCAGGGCTCAGGATTCCGACCGTTCGCACCATCGTCGCATCCTCCGCGGTATTCCCGATGCCGCCGAGCCCAGGCCCGGGCGTTCAAGCGGCTTTGCATGAACTATCTCACCCTACTGCGTTCCCTGATCGAGCGCAAATCGAGCGCGAGCGGTGTTAAAGAGCGAGGGCACCCGGTGGTCGCTTTCGGGATCACTAATCGCTCGCTTCGACGGTGCGGGCGTCAAAGCGATGGCGTTCGGCCTGTCCGAGGAGTTGCACGAGGCCACAGCCGCAGAGGAGCGCCACCGCCGAAAGCCCGATCACCGCGCGGGGGCCGATCGCGCCGGCCAGGGCACCGCCCAGGAGCGGCCCGAGCGCATTGCCGAGCGAGAAAGCACTGCCGGCGATCCCGAAGGCTGCGCCGCGGCTGGCCGTGGGCACAAGCGCCCCAAGCGAGGCGTTCGCCCCGGCGTTCAGGCCCCCGGTGAAAATGCCGGAGAGGCCGCGGAGGCCGATCAGGGGCGCGACCTCGGTGACAAGTGCCTGAAGACCGATCGTTACGCCCCCACCCGCGGTCGCCCATCCGAGGATTTTGCGTTGGCCGAAGCGGTCGGCAGCCCGACCGCAGAGCAACGCCCCGATCGCCGAGGTGAAGCCACCGACGCCGATAATCACGCCGACAGTGGTGGCGATGCGGGTCGCGTTCGGCGACAGCTGCTGAACGAAGATCGGCAAGACCGGCGACATCATCTGCAGCGAGAATTGGATCAGGAAGATCAGGCCGATCAGCAAGAAGAGTGGCCGCGACCCACCGACCGCGCGCAGGCTACCCAGGATACTCGGGCGGGCGCTCGACCGCGTTGCTGTGCGATGTGCCTCGGTGATCCCGAGGAGGACCAGCGCACCAGACAGGAGCAGGAGGACTGCGCCGCTGCGAATCCCGACCCGATAGGAGAAGGTGTCGGCCAGGAAGCCACCGATCGCCGGTCCGACGGAGATCCCGATGAAGACACCGGTCTGGCAGGCCCCGATCGCGGTGCTGAAGTTTTTGCGCGGGGCCAGCCCGGCGACCAGGGTCACGATCGCGGTATTGACCCCGGTGAAGCAGCCGAGGAGCAGGAACAGGGCGGGCAAGAACCGGACCTGGTCCACGAAGCTGATAACGATGTAGAGGACACCACCGCCGAAGAGGGCGCGGCAGACCATCAGCTTGGCCCCGTACCGGTCGGCCACCGCACCCCAGAGAGGGCTGCACAGCGTGACCATGATCGCCTGGGAGAAGCTGAGGCCCCCGGCCCAGAGGGCAGCCCGCGCCGGGTCCGGTACGCCGATCGTCTGGATGTAGAGCGGGAGGAACGAACCGGCACAACTGAAGCCCATCATCGAGATCAGTTGTGCGGCGACGGCCAGGGCCACGCCCCGTTGCCAGCCGGGTACGCCGTCCTGTTCGGCAGGGTTGTCCGCAGCCATCGATCCTCCGGCCTCACCGTGTCAACTGGCGGCAGCGTAGCGTACTCGACGGTCCGCTCGCAAGGTGGCCTGAGGCTCTTTATGCGCGGCCCGGCCCGGCCCGGATAATCCGATACTGGTAGCCCTGTTCCACCAGGAAGCGCTGTCGTCGGGCAGCGTGGACCGCTTCGATAGGGTGATCGGCGACGATCGTGTAGAAATGAGCCGGGCCGGGGCTACCGGCTTTGGGGCGTAACAGTCGCCCCAGACGCTGGGCCTCTTCCTGGCGCGAGCCGTAATTCCCCGAGACCTCGATCGCTACCCGCGCATTCGGCAAATCGAGCGCCGCGTTGCCGACCCGCGAGAGGACCAGGATCCGCTCTTCATCGGCGCGGAACCGCGCGAAGAGCGCCTCTCGTTCGGCCCGCGGGGTCTCGCCGGTGACGAGCGGGCTATCCAGGCGCAGGGCGAGATCGCGCAATTGGT
The DNA here is from genome assembly GCA_036563365.1 of Thermomicrobiales bacterium. Taxonomy (GTDB): domain Bacteria; phylum Chloroflexota; class Chloroflexia; order Thermomicrobiales; family CADCWN01; genus CADCWN01. The sequence continues at coordinate 1,788 of DATCMP010000510.1, read as the reverse complement.
CGAGGTATTGGCCGATCACCAGAATCCCTTCGCCCTGGTGCCGACGGACGAGACGGCGCACGATCGGCCACTTCTCCGGTGCCGTCGCGGCGCTGCGGTACGATGCCTCGTTATCCGCTGGCCCCAATCCGAGCGGCACGCGGATCTCCGCGCACTCGACCGGCGCGATCCAACCCTCCGCTTCGAGTTGACTCCAGGGGAGATCAAAGATTGTCGGCCCGATCAGCGCCGCGAGATCGGTCTCTCGCCCGTCTTCGCGGATCGGCGTGGCGGTGAGGCCGAGGCGGCGACGGGCGGCGAGATCGGCGGCGAGGCGGAAGACATCGGCGGGCAGCAGATGGGCCTCATCGAAGATGATCAGACCCCAATCGTGACCGCCGAGGCGATCGAGGTGGATCGCGGCGGGTGCGGCGGCGGTGACGCTGCGGGTGCCGCGTGCGGTGAGCATCTGGTAGGTCGTCACCGTCACCGGATAGATCGCCTTGCGGTGCGAGCTGTATTCGCCGATCGAGCCAGGGGGGCTCTCCGTAAACTCGTGGTATGCCGCCACCCATTGTTGTACGGACGTCGTATTCGGACATAATATCAACGTGTGTTGTCCGAGTGCCACACTCGCCCCGACGCCGATCAGGGTTTTGCCCGCGCCACATGGCAAGATTATCAAACCGCTTTGCTCGGTACCCTCCTTGCCAGCCGAGAAAGCATCGATCGCCGCCCGCTGATAGTGGCGCAGCTGGACCGTTGGCCGCCAGGTGAGTGCCAACGGGAGACCATCGAGATACCCGGCTCGGTCCTGAACCGGCCAACCAACGCGGGCGAGCCGCGCCTTCAGGGATCCGCGCTGGGATGGGCGGATGGTGAAGCCAGCGCCATCGACCGCATCGGGTGCCGGGATGAATTCCGGTATCAGATCGGGTGCGAGTCGCAGCAATAGTGACGGGTCATGCGCCTGGAGACGCAGCAGGCCACCCTCGCGCACCAGCGTTAGCTGGCCGACATGCTCCAGCGCGCTTGCGATGAATTGGGTAATCGTCGCTGGCACAGGCATCCCACTGGCGCGTTCGAGGAATTCGCCGATTCGCTCGGCGGTGATCCCCGCCGCTGCCGCATTCCAAAGCGAATGGCGGGTGAGGCGATAGTGATGGAATGCCCCGGGACACTTTTCGAGGATAGCGAAGCGCCGCAAGCCGTCGGCGATCGAGCGCGCGCCGCGCGCTTCGACCGCGAGAACGAGGCTGCCATCATGCTGTATGACCAGAGCTGCGGTCGTCACCGAATTTCCCCGCCGTGAACGATAGATTCCCCCGCGCCTTCGGGCGTCCGTTCATAGTGTACTACCTAATTCTCGGCGGCTCAAAATCGCTGATTATGGTATACTTGAGAGGTTTGAAAACGGGTTTACCTTGCCCCTGATAGTAGCCCCTGACGGTCGAACGAAGAGCGAGGAGCGTCGATGGAAATCGGAACAGTCCGGCTGGTGAATATCGAGAATGAGATGCGCCAGTCGTATCTCGACTACTCGATGAGCGTGATCGTGCAGCGGGCGCTCCCCGACGTGCGCGACGGCATGAAGCCGGTGCAACGCCGCGTGCTCTATTCGATGCACGAGATGGGGATGCGCCACAACTCGAGACATCGCAAGAGCGCCGGTATCGTTGGCGAGGTGATGAAGAACTATCACCCGCATGGCGACTCCTCGATCTATGGCGCGCTCGCTCACCTCGTGCAACCGTGGGCGATGCGGTATCCGCTGATCGATGGGCAGGGGAACTTCGGCTCGGTCGATGG
>DATCMP010000509.1:0-12433 GCA_036563365.1 Thermomicrobiales bacterium | reverse complement strand
GCCTGCCGATCCTGGTCGGCGGTGCTTCGGCGGCGACCCGCCTGCCGCGTCTGGCGGCGCGTTATGGCGACGAATACGTGATCGGCACCGGCACCCCGGCCCTCTGCCGCGAGGTGCGCGAACGCCTCGACCGCGACTGCGCGCGGGCGGGGCGCGATCCCGGCGAACTCTCGCTGGCCCTCTTCGCCGGGCTCTGCGTCGCGGAGACGGAGGCGGAGGTGGCGCGGCACCTGGCGACGATGATGGAAGGGGCGCGGCCCCACATGCAGGACACCTCGACCTGGATTCTCGGGACGCCGGAGCAGGCCGCCGCGCGCCTGCGCGAACTGAGCGCGGCGGGTGTGCGGCGGCTGATGTTCTCGGTCGACAACGACCTGCACCGCGAGATGGTGACGCTGCTCGGGGAACGGGTTGCGCCGCTGTTGGGGTAAGGGGGCAATGAGCGGGCGAAGGCGTTGCGGACGGAGCGCCCCCTGCCCCAGCATTGGGGGGCAGGGGGCGCTCCTCTCACCGTCTCCTATGCCTCGGCCAACATCTCCGCCAAGAGGTGCGGGGCGATGTTGCCGCCGCTGACGATGGCGACCGTGGTGGGGCCATCGGCGAGTTGTTCGCGGGCGGCGTAGGCCAGCCCCCCGGCCCCTTCGGCGACGATCTTGACGCGGGTCGCCAGTTCCACGATCGCGGCGCGCAGGCGATCCTCCGGCACCAGCAGCCAGCGATTGACCAGATCGCGCATCCGGGGGAGCATCGTGGCGTCGAATGGGGCGGTGGTCCCGTCGGCGATCGTGGCCGGGACCAGCGCGACCCCTTCGCCCGCCGCGATCGAGCGCGGCCAGAGCGGATAGCCCTCCGATTGCACGCCGATGATCTCGATCTCCGGGCGCACCCCTTTCAGCGCGCTCGCCACCCCGGCGACCAGGCCACCGCCGCCGGCGGGGATCAGCACCCGCCCGAGATCCGGCACCTGATCCAGCAGTTCCAGCCCGAGGCTGCCATGCCCGGCGATCAGTTCCTCGCTGGCGAACGGGTGGATGAACGTCTCCGGCTCGCCTTCCCAGCCCGCCGTCGCCATCCAGTGCAGCAGCTCGGCGCGGGGGATCAGCACCGGCTCGGCCCCGAGTCGGCGGACCCCTGCGACCTTGAGGGCGGGGGCGGTATCGAGCATCACCGTGCGGCAGGGGACGCCGAGTTCCTTGGCGACGTAGGCGCACGCCTGCGCGGCGTTGCCGGAGCTGACGGTGAGCAGCCCCTTGGCGCGTTGCTCCGGCGGCAACGCCAGGGCGGCGGCGAAGAAGCCGCGCACCTTGTAGGCCCCGGTCACCTGTAAGGATTCCAACTTGAGGATCGTGCCGTCCGGCGCGGCCACGACCGGCGTGCGGCGGATATACGGCGTCGCGCGCTCGGTCGCCGCGCGGACACGTTCGAGGGTGATCATCCTTGTTCCTTATTCCTTCCCGGCGCGGCCCGGTAACGGCAGCCGCGCTGCGCTGGTCGCACCCTTCTTGTACCACTTGCGGCGTTGTCGGCCTATTCTACATCCCTGCGGGGGAGAGGTTGGCCCAAACTGGTGTATCCTTAGTCCAAGAAGGCAAGTGACGCGAGTCCAAGAAGGATAGTGACGCGGCGACCTACATGGGGAGGGATAGGGATGGCGGAACGGACCTGGGATATCGCGATTATCGGCGGCGGGATCGTCGGGCTGGCGACGGCGTTGGAACTGCTCGACCGCAAGCCGGGGCTGCGGCTGGTGATCCTGGAGAAAGAGGGGCAGATCGGCCAGCACCAGACCGGCCACAACAGCGGCGTCCTCCACTCCGGCATCTACTACGTGCCGGGTTCGCTCAAGGCGCGCCTCTGCGTCTCCGGCAAGGAGCGGCTGATCCGCTTCTGTGAGGAGCACGGGATCGTCTACGACATGGTCGGCAAGGTGATCGTCGCGACCGAGGAGGAGGAACTGCCGCGCCTCCAGACCCTCTACGAGCGCGGGATCGCCAACGAGGTGCCGGGTCTGGAGATGGTCGGGCCGGAGCGGTTGCGCGAGATCGAGCCGCACTGCACCGGGATCAAGGCGCTCTACTCCCCGGCCACCGGGATCGTCGATTACAGCGCGGTCGCCCGCAAGTACGCCGAAATCATCGAGGAGCGTGGCGGGGAGATTCGCACCTTCCACGAGGTGACGGGGATCGAGCGGCGCGGCGGGGTCACGCAACTGACGACGCCGGTCGGCACGGTCGAGACGCGCTTCGTGATCAGTTGCGCCGGGCTGTACGCCGACCGGGTGGCGAAGCTGACCGGCAACTCGTCCGAGCCGCGGATCGTGCCGTTCCGGGGCGACTACTACATGCTCAAGCCGGAGTTGGGCGACTGGGTCAAGGGGAATATCTACCCCGTGCCGGACCCGCGCTTCCCGTTCCTCGGCGTCCACTTCACGCGACGGATCAACGGCGACATCTGGCTCGGGCCGAACGCGGTCCTGGCGTTCGCGCGCGAAGGGTATCGCCTGACCGACGTGAATATCGGCGAACTGGTCGAGGCGCTGAGCTACAGCGGCTTCCAGAAGCTGGCGGCGACCTTCTGGAAGACCGGCATGGAGGAGATGTACCGCGACGTGAGCAAGCGCGCCTTCCTGGCGTCGCTCCAGCGCTACATCCCCGAACTGACGCTCGACGATATGGTCGTCGGCCCCTCGGGCGTGCGGGCGCAGGCCCTCGCGCCGGATGGCTCGATGGTCGATGACTTCGTCGTCGATGAGCAGGGCGACACGCTGCATGTCCGCAACGCGCCGTCCCCGGCGGCGACCTCCTCGCTGGCGATCGGCGAACTGATCGCCGACCGCGCGGAAAAAGCATTCGCGCTGGATAGGCTGACCGTGGCTGTGTAGGGGCAGGGCGCGGCCCTCACCCCCAGCTCGCTTACGCTCGCCACCTGCTGCCTACCGGGCATCCGCCCGTTCGAGGTGAGGTGGCATGGCGTTGCGATGTGGCTGCTTTTCACCCTCTCCCTTCAGGGGAGGGTCGCCGTCGCAGCGGCGGGGAGGGGTTAATCCCGTTGGCCTTCACCCCCGCTCGCATCCGCTCGCCACCCCCCTCCCAATATCGGGAGGGGGATTTTTGTTGCCGCACCGGGGGCGGTGGTTATTGCACCGAGCGGTTTTGCCTGCTCAGTCGCCGCCCGGCGGCGAGCAGCGCGCGATTCGGCACCTCCCCCAGGTGCTCCAACTGCCAGAGGTGTTGCAAGCGCACCGGGAATTGCACGAAGGCACGCCCGACGTGCGGATAGCCGACCGCGCGGCGGGCGTGCGACCACTGGATGAGGGCTTTCGGCCAGAATTGGACCGGCCCAAGCTTGACCGCGTATTCCAGGCGCAGCGTCGGCGGCACCGGGGTATCGCGCAGGGCGGCCAAGACCGTCTCGGGGACCGGTGAACCCAGGTGGCGCTGGAGGTGGCGCAGGGCCGCATGGGCGGTGACGGTGAGCCAGAGGCGTCGCGCGAGGTAGACGAACCGCTCCCAATCGATCGTCTCGGCGGTGTCCTGCACCAGGGTGAACGCATCGGCGATCCAGTGAAATGGCGGCGTCGGGTGCCAGCGGACGCCGTGGACACAGGTGTAGAGCAGCAATCTGGCGGGATCGGGGATCAGCGCCGTCCCTTCGCCGAACGGCACCGCGACCGGCGCTTCCCAGTACAAGCCATCGTCGGCGGGGGAGCAGCACTCCCAGAGCGGTCGCCAGTGGAGGTCTACCGCGTCACCGGCGGCATTGGAGAAATTCGCCGCGTGAATCGCCGGCAGGATCCGTTCCGGCGAGGCGATGTCGGCACCCCAACCGGCCTCGCGGAAGATCTGCATCGCGCGTATGGCCTGCGCCGGGCGCACGAAGATGTCGCAGTCCTCCATCCAGCGCACGCCGTAGTCGCGATAATGCCCCAGGATGAGAGCCGTCCCCTTCAGGAGTTGGGCCTCGATCCCCGCCTCGGCGAGCAGGCCGAGCAAACCTTGCACGCGGGCGAGCGCGGTGCGGTTGCGGACCCAACTGAGCCGGTAGACCCCTTTCAGGCGCGCGACCGACGGATCGACCCCCGCGAGTCCCTGGCGTTCCAGGTTGCGATAGAGCAAGGGGAGCAGCCGGAATGAGCCACCGTCGATCGTGTCGATGTCGACCAGCGCGCGCCACTCGGCATAGGCGCTCGACGCCGCCGCGCCCGTCCCGAGCGCGGCGCGCAAGAGGAGTGCCTGTTCGTGGGTGGGCCAGGGGCGTCCCGCGCGGCGCTCGATCGTTGTCGTCATCGTGCAACTTCCTCCGGTGCTGCGGCGAGGCTGATCGTGCCTTCGCGCAACTCATAGCGCCGCGCCGCGCCGCGTACGATCGCCGGATCGTGGCTGATCAACAGGATCGTCGGCGCGTCTTCGAGGGTCGCCAGGGTCGCCATGAAGTGGCGGATGCTGGCGCTGTCGAGATGGTTCGTCGGTTCGTCGAGGAGCAGGAGGGCCGGGCGGCGCAGGAGGGCGCGGGCCAGGGCGAGGCGCTGGCGCTGACCGCCCGAGAGGGTCGTCCCTTCTTCGCTGACCGGCGTGTCGTACCCCGCGGGGAGCGCGGCGATGAACGCATCCGCCGCCGCGAGGTTGGCCGCATGGCGGATCGCCTCGGGCGGGGCCTCCGGCGACCCGTAGGCGATATTCTCGGCGATCGTCCCGGCGAAGATCAGCGGGTCTTGCGGCACGATCGCGATCTGGCGGCGCAACGCCGTCATGTCGAGGGTGTCGTACGGTTGGCCCGCGGCGCTCAGGTAACCGCCCTGGGGGCGGTGGAAGCCGAGGATGAGGTTGACGATCGTGCTCTTGCCCGCGCCGCTCGGCCCGATCAGGGCGGTGACGGTGCCGGGCGGGCCGAGGGTGAGGTCGGCATCGCGCAGGATGGTCCGTTCGCCATAGGCGAATGTGACGCCGACCAGGTTGACCGTGCCATCGAACGCCGGGATGGTGGTCCCGGTATATGGTTGCTCGCGGGCCGTCGTGGCGAAGGTGTGCAATTGTGCGAGGGCGATACTCCCGTTGTTGAGCGCGGGGAGCGACGACAGGGAGACGCGGATCTGGTCGCGGATGAGCCCCATCAGCACGAAGGCCGAGAGGAGGCCGCCGATCGAGAGGCGGTCGGTCATCGTCAGCGACCCGCCGACGATCAGCACGACGACGGTGAGGATGAGCATGTTCGCGTCCTGGATCGTGGTCCAGACGGCTTGCCCCGCGATCATCGTGGTGCTGGTGCGGTGGACCCGCTCGATATGCTCACGCTGGCGCGTTTGCTCATAGCCTTCGGCGGTCTGGGTGCGCGTCAGGTCGAGCGCCCGCAGGGCGAAGAAGGTGCCCGAACTATACCCCTCGAAGGCTTTGCGGAAGGCGAACATGGTGGGGACGACCCGCCGACGTAGGAGGCGCTCGGCGAGCAGTACCGGCACACCGCCGAGCGCGATGATCAGGCAGAGGAGGGGGTTGAGGATCAACAGGCCGAGCGTCAGGACCCCGCCGGTGACGAGGGCCGGGAGGATCCTGACGAGCACCTGATCGCTCATCGCATCGACGCGCTCGCTATCCTGGACGATCCGCGTGTGCAGGATCGCCTGGTCGGTGCGGATATATTCGTCGCGCGGGAGGGCGTAGATCGTCGATAGGAGCTCGTGGCGCAGGCGCGTGATCGCCCGTTTAACGACCCGATTGATGGTGATGCGGCCCCAGAGGGCGGAGCCGAGCCCGGTGAGGTAGAGCGCCAGCATCGCCACGCCGAGCAGGACGAAGCGGGCGACATCGCGCGTGGGGAGGACCTGATCGAAGGCGTAGCGGACGAGCGGGGCGATCGGCGCGAGCGCCGCCGACTGCCCGAGGGCCAGGCCCGTGCCGGTGATGAGCGGTCGCCATTCCCCGCGGTAAAAGGTGGCGTAATAACGCAAGGCGGCGGGGATCATCCGGCCATTCCCGCCCGTAGCGGCGTGCCCCGTCACCGTGCCTGTCCCCCTATTTGTTCACGCGCGGGGAGGAGGCCGAGCCTGCGGCGGCGATCGAGCGCCTGCTTGGCGATGCGGGCGAAATCGACACGCTGGGTCGCCGCGGTCAGGCTGTGATTGGCCGTGTGGACCCGGCGGCGTACAACGAGCTCCGGGATGGTGACGGCGCGATACCCCGCGTCGGTGGCGCGGGTGTACCAGTCGAACAACTCCCCGAGCTGCCAGCGGGGGTCGAAGCCACCAAGCGCGGTGAATGTTTCGCGCCGAACGAAGAAATTACTCAGCATCGGGCCGTGTTCGAGCGTCGGCGGACAATAGATCTGCCGTCGCGCGTCGGCATCGAGCTCGGGGCTATGGAAATGGGCGACGTCGCCGAAGGCGATCGGCACCCCCGCCGCGGTCGCCGCGGCGAGTTGTTGCGCCGTTTTCTCCGGCAGCCAGAGATCATCGGCGTCGAGGAAGGCGAGCCACTCGCCGGTTGCCAGGTCCGCGCCGTGATTGCGCGCGCCGGACGCGCCGACGTGGGCGGTTGCCACGACCCGCGCCGGCGGCCCGTAGCTGGCGGCGATGGCGGCGCTGTCGTCGCTGGAGCCATCATCCACGACGATGAGCTCGTGGATCGGGTGGGTCTGTGCAAGGGCGGACTCGATCGCCTCGGCCAGGTAAGCTGCGCCGTTATGCACCGGGATGATCACGCTGACCGTCGGTGTATCCGTCATCGTGTTAGCGCCCATCCTTCCCGTCGTTGACGACGGCTCGTCGTTGTCGTTGGCGCCGTATCGAACCGTGTACGGCGCTGAGAAATTCTCTCTGGAGCATGTTGATCGCCCACGACTGGTTGTCGCGGTGTATACGCCACAGGACGAACGTTTCCGGGAGGATCGCCGCGGGGATACCGGCATCTTTGGCGCGGAACAGCCAATCGCCGTCCGATGCGGTGACATACCGCGAATCAAAGCCGCCGATCCGGGTGAAGAGCGACGCCCGCACCATCCACGAACTCGGTATCCCGCTGGGGTGGTCGGTATGTAATGCCGGGCCGATCCACGACGATGGATCGACGCCCTCCTCGATCAGCAGACGTTGATGGGTGCGCGTGTAGCCGAGTTGTGGCTCGGCAACGTGGCGCGCGACCTGCGCGTGGAGTTTGCCGGGTAGCCAGAGGTCGTCCTGGTCGAGGAAGGCGATCAGCTCACCCCTTGCGGCAGCGATGCCGACGTTGCGCGCGGTGGCGACGCCGCGGTTGGGCTGGCTGATCAGGTGTACGGCGGGGAAAGCGGCGGCGATGGCGGCGCTGCCGTCGGTGGAGCCGTCGTCCACGACGATGATCTCCAGGGGTGGATCCGTTTGGGCGAGGACGCTCTCGATCGCTTCGGTGAGGTAGCGCGCGCCGTTGTAAACCGGGATGATGACGCTGACCGTCGGTGTATTGGATACGGGCTGCTCGCTCATCCTCACGCGTATCCTGTCCGCTTCCGGGCGATCGAGCGGTGCGCGATGCGGAGGAGGACCGGCAGCGCGCGATCGACGTGGCGTGACTGATTCAGACCGTGGATCCTGCGGAGGACCAGCGTCTCGTCGAGCATCGTGGTCGGCACCCCGGCATCCCGGGCGCGGGAGAGCCACTCGTAATCCTCGGCGTACGCGAAATCCTGGTCGAAGTGGCCGATCTGCGCGAACGTCGCCGCGCGCACCATCCAGCAGCTCGGGAAAAATCCTTCCGTCTGATCGCGTTTGAGCGTGGTCGGCCACGCGTCACCCGGTTCTAAGAAGGCATGGAGCCGGGTGAGGGTATAGCCGAGCTCAGGCTCGGCGAGGTGGCGGTCGACCTGGGTGCGTAGCTTCTCCGGGAGCCACAGATCGTCCTGGTCGAGGAAGGCGATCAACTCGCCGCGCGCGATGGTCAGCCCGACATTACGCGCGCCAGCCGTCCCGCGATTGGTTTGGCTGATCACCCGCGCCGCGGGGTAGCGGCCCGCGATGGCGGCGCTTTCGTCGGTCGAGCCGTCATCCACGACGATCAGCTCGTAGTGCGTGTAGATCTGCGCCAGCACGCTATCCAGCGCGGCGGCGAGAAAACGCGCGCCGTTATAAACGGGGACGATGACGCTGACCAGCGGTGTGGACACCCGGTACTCCTTCGGGCAACTATCGCGGACAACGCTCGTCGTCGCGGTGCGGATGCGAGGGTTATGATGCACGAAGCTCCCGGCTGCTGACAAGTATAACGGCGTTCGTACGCGCGCCCGCGGCGTGTTCAGCGCACGGATGCCGTGGCACCGGCGAGCGCGGTCGCCAATTGCGCGCAAACGGTGTCGAATGAGAAATGCTCCGCGACGACCGCCCGCCCGCCCGCCGAGAGTCGCGCCCAGAGATCGGCATCGTCGTGGAGGGTCGCGATCGCGTCGGCGAACGCGGCGGGCTCATCGGCGATCAGGATATTCTCGCCGTGGGTGACGTGTAACCCCTCGGCGGCGATCGTCGTCGCCACGACCGGCAGGCCCTGACCCAGGCTCCGCAGCACCTTGCCCTTCACCCCCGCGCCGTAGCGCAGCGGCGCGATCGAGAGGCGCGCGTGCTCGAACCAGGGGGCGAGATCGGGGATATGCCCGGCGATCGTCACCCCCGCGGCCTCGCGCGCGAGCATTTCGGGCGGGGCGGCGCTGCCGATCGCCGTGAAGTGCGCGCCGGGCAGTCGCTCCAGGACAAGCGGGCGAATCGTGGCGATGTAGTAGTCGACCGCGTCGATATTCGGCAAGAAATCGTAGGCCCCGACGAAGAAGAAGCCGCGCCGCCCGGCGAATGGCGGCGGATCGGCGCGTACCGCGTGGGCGTCGGTGACGAGGGCGACATTGGCATCCGGGCACTCCTGCGCCAGGAGTTCGCGCTCGGTCGGGCTGACGACGAGGGTGCAATCGACCGCTCGCGCGGCGGCGAATTCCTCGGCCTTGGTGGCGACGGCGCGGGCGAGGGTCCGCGCATTCCTGGTCGTCCTGGCCTGGCGGAACTGGCGCACGAAGTGGAGGTCCACCGTGTCGAAGATGATCGTCGCGCGGGGGGCGAGCCGCCGCATCGCCGGGAGATACCGCCGCAGGAGGGGGATCCCCCCGGTGAACAGCAGGAGGTCGACCTCCTGCCCGCGCTCCATCAGGTAGTCCAACGCCGCGCCGGGGTGGGCGACGACGCCGAGGGCCGCGACCGCCGCGGTATCCTCCGGCAGGGTCTCGTTGTGCGGGGGGTACGACTCTGGCATGTCGCTGGCGTGGGTAACGGCGTAGCCGAGGCGGCGGAGGGCGCGCAACAGGGTGATCGTCCGCAGCGAACTGCCGTCGCGCTCGGGGGTGGGGATCCGCCAGCCGATCAGGAGTGCGTTGCCCATCAGCGCCCCGTTGCCCGCGCCGGGGGCGCGTCCTGCGCCAACCACCCGGCGATCACGCCGGGGATCTGCGCGGTGTCATCGCCGAGTTCGAGGACGAAGCCCGGCACCCGGGCGGCGATCCGGGCCATCGCCCGCAGGGCGGGCGCGCCGGAGACGGGCAGTTGCAGGATCGTGCTCGGGGCGAGCGCGACCAGCCCCTCGGCGGCTTTCATCGGTCGCAGGCGCGTGACGGGGCCGCCGACAACGCGCGGCAGCAGGAGGGCGCGGATCGGAAAGGAGCGGATCAGGCGTTCGGGACAGCGTTCGGCCAGGAGGAGCATCGCCTTGCCGCCGTCGATCCCGGCGGGGTTGGCGGCGAGTGGGGCGAGGCGCGGCAAGCGCCAGAGATGATTCGTGTGGAGCTTCGCCGAGGCGTAGAGGCTGTGGACGGCCGGCGGAGCGCTGTCGGTGACGATCGTATAGTCGTCGCTGGCGTAGCGCAAGCCCGTCTCGGGCGCGGCGAGGCAGGCGAGGCAGGTGGTCGATTTGCCGGAGCCGCCCCGCCCGATGACGAGGACGCCGCCCGCCTCCGTGCCGATCGCACCGCCGTGGACGAGGAGGCGACCGGTACGCTCCAGCCACCAATGGAGGATGACCTTGAACGGCGCGGCGACCTCGTAGACCGGCAGCAACTGCGGATCGCGCGACCAGAGGATGGCGGTGTCGGTGGCCGTATCGAACAGGCTGACCAGCTCCGCTTCGCCGTTGTAGACGGCGCGGATACGCCCGCTGGGATCGTCGTAACCGCCGATCTCGCTCCGCCCGCGCCGCTCGGTTTCGTCCCAGCCGGGCGGCGGGATCGCCCCGTTTGTCGAGGCGCTGTCCCAGACGTCGATGGTGAGGGTCCGCCCTCCGGTCGCCGCCGGATCCGGCGCGGCGAGGTGGGCGAGGGCGGGGGTGAGGAGCGGGATGAGGGCGTCACCGGCGAAGCGGAGGCGCAGCAGATCCGACCCGATCGCGTAGGTATATTCCCGGACCGCGCCGGTGTCCATCGCGGCTCGCGCGTGATAGTCGCGGAGGAGAGCGAAATAGGCGACCGGGTCGTGGCGGTGTTTTCCCGCGCTGCGGGGCGGGACCGGCGGCACGACGGTTACGGGACTGGAATGACGCCCCTCCATCTTAGTCGGCGGACGCTAACGGTTGGCGCGTCGGCCAGCCGGTCTCGTCCACTTCGTGGATCGGATCGAGGGTGATCAGTTCCTGCATGTCGGTGTATTTGCCGAGTGTGGGCGGGCTGTAGGGGCGCGGTGCGGCGGTGATCTCCGGGAGGGCGTGTTCCGCCGCCACATTATCCGTCGCGATAATCAGCGCCTCGGCGGCGAGTTCACCGAGGAAGCGCTCGGTATCGTTGGCGATCGTCGCCTGGTCACCAGCATGGTGCGCGCCGACGTATTGGCACAAGGTATTGCCGCTGTACCCGGCGACGAGCCCCGACCAGATGGTGGCGCTGACGCCATCGAGGCTGTAATACGACCCGCTGTCGAGATTGATCAGGACGACCTCGCCGTCGATGAGCTCATGGATGATCTGGGGACCGGCGGGCCGATAGCGCACGCCGAGGCTGGTGGTCATGATTCGTTCTCTCCTATTGTTCGATCACATCGCACGTATTGTACGATTGGCCGCTTCGCTTTTCAACGCCGATGGGCGTTAAGGTCTGCGCGTCCGAATGCTGGGCGTTCAGGGGGCGGACCGCTCGAAGAGGAGGAGATGCAGCGGGGTGAGGTGTTCCTCATCGCGTCGCGACAGCCCGGGTGGTTCGCCGACCAGGAAATACCGCGCGAGGTTGGCGGCATACCAGGGATTATTGTCGACGTTGTAGCGCAGGATGACCCAGACCCGGCGATGCCCGGCGATGCAGGTGTCGAGCGCGGCCGTGATCGCCTCGTCGTCCGGCAGGCTGCGGTCGAGCTCGCAACGATCGACCCGGCTGCGACCGTACCGATCGAACATCTGTTGCAGCGATCCACCCTCGCGCGGGGCGAAAACGAGCAGGTCGCCGGGCTGGCTGTCGGCGGCGACGCGCGCGGCGATCGCGCGCCAGTCTTCTGGGCTGGGCGAGGCGTAGTAGTTGGCGAGGCCGGGCACGATCGGGACCGCGAGCACGAGGAGGGTGAGCGGCAGCGGCAGGAGTGGCCGGAGCGCCAGCAGCCCCGTCGCGACGAGCAGGATGACCGCCGGGAGCGCGGGGACGGTGTAGCGGGCGACATAGAACGGCGTCACCAGCCAGGAGAGGGCGCATGGGATCAGGAGCGGGCAGGCCACCCAGAAGCCCAATAACCAGAAGGTGTCGGCCGTGGTGTTCAGCGGGTGCCGCGCCGCGCCAGCGCCACGTCGCCAGTGCACCACGCCGACAACGCCCAGGACGAGCGCCAGGAATGCGGCACCGGCGATGGCACCGGCCGGGGCGTGCGGCGGGATCAGGTACGTCGCCGCGTCCCGCAGCGGTGCCCACGGTTCGGGCGACGAGGCCCAGGCGATCGGGGCACCCCTGCCGCGCCTGATGCTGAGCGCGACGAGGAGCGGCAGCGGCAGCAGCCCGACGGCGGTGAGCGCCTGCCAGATCAACCACTGCCGGGCGGTCCCCGCCGCGCCCCGCGCCCAGGGGCGGCGCAGGAGGAGGTAGAGCCAGAGGGCGATCAGCCAGAAGAGCGTGAGGTAATGCGTCGCCACGAGGCATACGCTGGCGACGGTCAGGAGCAGGAAGTCGGTGTTCCGCCCCCGGTCGCGGGCGCGGAGGGCGAACCAGGCGGCGAGCAACGTGAAGAGGAGGACGAAGCTGTAATAGCGCGCCTCCTGGGCCTGATGGATAGCGAATTCGCTGACGGCCAGGAGCGCCGCCGCCAGCAACCCGACCGCCCGCCCGCCGAGCGCTTGCCCGACGCAGTAGATCAGCGGCAAGGCGGCGATCCCGGCCAGGGCCGAGGGCAGGCGGACCAGCGCCTCGTTGGCGGGGTCGGCGATCATGAGCCACCCGTGGGCGAGCAGATAGTAGAACGGCGCGCGGTCGGGGAACA
>DATCMP010000506.1:0-3992 GCA_036563365.1 Thermomicrobiales bacterium | reverse complement strand
ACAGCAGAGAGCACCGAAGCAGCAAAGTTATTCCATGACGATACAACGCTTTACGAATTTATCGCCCCCGGTACTGACCCGAAAATCATAATCCAGCAATACTAAAGTTGCTTATATCCAACAGAATCGGCAATCTGGGCTAACCGCTCCCGATTGCGCTCTTCCCAATAGTGACGGCTATCCTCGGCCTGCTGCACAACGTCGTGATATTCGGCCTCGACCGCCTCACGATGCTCCTCAATATAGTGAAGGGCTGATGCAAACTGTGCTGAACTCAGGCCAAACACGGCGTAGAGTTCTGCGTGCGCCCAACCATCGGCGAGGTATTCGAGGAGGTCATAGAGTGTCACACGCGTTCCCGCGACCGTGAGGCCGCGTTCGGTGCGGATGATCGCTGGTTGCAGCGCTGCGGTGCCGGTCATCGGATACCCCAACTGTATAGACGACGAGTATACCAGCGCCCCACAAATCTTCACATTTCCCTCACACCGCTCCGCTACAATTGACGCTATCATGGTGGTGAAAGGCGCGGATGGGGCGACGATGAGCGCGACGGCAACAGCGGCGGCACAAGCACAGGGTGAGACGATCCTGGTGGTGGACGACGACCGGAAGATCGTCGAACTGGTGACCCTCTATCTCCAGAAAGAAGGCTTCCGGGTCGTGCAGGCGTTCGACGGCACCACCGCGCTCGACCTCGCCCGCGCCGAGCGCCCCGCGCTGGCGATCCTCGATCTGATGCTCCCCGGCGTCAACGGCCTGGTGATCTGCAAGACGTTGCAGGTCGAGGCGCAGACCCCGGTGATTATGCTGACCGCGCGCTCCACCGAAGAGGACCGGATGCGCGGCCTCGACACCGGGGCCGATGATTACGTCGTCAAGCCGTTCAGCCCGCGCGAACTGGTCTCGCGCGTCCGGGCGGTGCTGCGCCGCGTCCGGCGCGGGGCCGAGGCGACCGGCGGCGGCACCCTCACATTCGGGCCGCTCTGGATCGACACCGCGCGGCACGAGGTCGAGGTCGGCGGCAAGGCGATCGAGCTGACGCCCACCGAGTTCCGCTTGCTGCTCTCCTTCGCCCGCGCGCCGGGTCAGGTCTTCTCGCGCCAGCAACTCCTCGACCGCGCCTTCGACGAGGCGTTCGAGGGGTTCGAGCGCAATATCGATGTGCATATCATGAATCTGCGGAAGAAATTAGCTCTACCGTCCACGGGGCCGACGATCAAGACGGTCTACGGGATCGGCTATCGCTTCGAGACGGCGTGATGAGCGACAACGCGGCGGCACCGGGCGCGACGCGCGGCAACTTCTTCTCGCGGCTCTGGGTCCGCTTGCTGCTGGCCTTCGGGACCGTGCTGCTCTGCGCCGTCCTCATCCCCACCCTCTACGTCCGCCGCCAATCGCGGATCGAGTTCCAGCAGTACGCCACGACCAACCAGTCGGAATTTCGCCGAACCATCGCCGGGGTCCTCGCCTTATCCTACCTGCGCGACGGTGGGAGCTGGCGCAGCGCCCCCGCCAACGCCGCGTTCGCGGCCGAGTATGTCGGCCAACGGCTGATCGTCACCGACGCGGCGGGGGCCATCGTCGCCGATACGGCGGGCGAACGACTAGGGCAGCAATTCACCGGCGAGGCCGGTTGGCAGGCCACCCCGCTCGATGACAACGCCCTGCGCGAGATCACCGGGCGCGCGGGGTTCGGCTTCGGTCCGGGGCGACCGGGCGGCCCGCCCGTCGCCCGCCCCGGCGCGAACACGACCTACGGCACCCTCTGGGTCGAGAGCGCCAACGCCGCCGCCGCCGCGCGCGATCGCACCCTCCTGGGTCGCCTGCAACGGGTCACCTTTATCAGCACCGCCCTCGGGCTGGTCGCCGCGCTGCTGATCAGCCTCTTCCTGGCGCGGCTGATCGGACGCCCGATCGAGGCGCTGACCCGCGCGGCGCGGCGGATGGGCGCGGGCGATCTGGGCCAGCGCGTCCCCGAGGAGGGGAGCGCCGAGACGGTCGAACTGGCCCGCTCGTTCAACACGATGGCCGCGAATCTGGCGACCGCGCACGAGCTCCGGCAGCAACTCGTCGCCGATGTCGCCCACGAACTCCGCACCCCGCTCGCCAACATCCGCGGCTACCTGGAGGCGATCGAGGATGGCGTGGTCGCCGCCGACGAGGCGACGCTGCGGACCCTCCGCGAGGAGGCCGCGCAACTGAACGGGATGATCGACGACTTGCAGGAACTGGCGCAGGCGGAGGACGGCACCCTGCGCCTCGACCGCGAACCGCTCGCCCCCGCCGAGCTGGTCGAGCGCGCGGTCGATGCCGCGCGCCCCCGCGCCGCCGAGAAAGGGATCAGCCTCGTCGGCACGGTCGAGGAAGCCCTGCCCCCCGTCTCGGTCGATCCGCAGCGACTCAGCCAGGTCCTGCAAAATCTGCTGACCAACGCCCTGCGCCACACCCCGCAAGGTGGCCGGGTGACGATCGAGGCGCAGCGCACGCCCGCAGAGGCGGTGGCGATCAGCGTCACCGACACCGGGAGCGGGATCGCGCCCGCAGACCTCCCGCACATCTTCGAGCGTTTCTATCGCGCCGATAGCTCCCGCGCCCGCGCCACCGGCGGCAGCGGCCTCGGCCTGACGATCACCCGCCGCCTCGTGGAGGCGCACGGCGGCACGATCGACGCCACCAGCACCGTCGGGCAGGGGAGCCGCTTCACCTTCACCCTCCCGGCAATTGAGGATGTCATTCCCGAGACCACGAGACACGCACCCGGTGTGGGGAACGATCTGGCCGTCTCGCGTTAGAGCAGCCGTGGCACCGGGCTACCGACGGTTAGACCGGACGCCCCGAAGGCGGTATCGGTCCGCTGGAGACCCCTCTGTTGGGCGTTCACACGACCGCGGCACGATTCCTGCCTTATACACGGGCAATGGGCCGGAATGGCCGGCGACCGGTGAGGCAAGCAAGGAGCGTGAATCGGATGGACATCCTGAAAAATATCTTCAGCGGCGGGACGCCGGACAACTACGAGCAGCGGGCGCAGCAGTACCAGCAGGGCTACCAGGGTGGGCAGGGACAGTACGACGATCTCGATCACGACGAGGTCTACGACCGCTACCAGCGGACGATCCAGCACGCCCCGCCGGAAGTCCTCCAGCAGGCGCACGAAGAGGCGTTCGCGCGCCTGCCGATGGACCAGCGGCAGCAAATCGTGGACCAGTTCCGCCAGGCGCACAACGACCCACGCCAGCCGTTCCAGTACCCGGGCTTCACCAATAGCCCCCAGGACTATGCCCCGGCGCAGATGGGCCAGATGTTCGGGCAGGCGCAGCGGCAACAGCCGGATCTGCTCCAGAGTATGCTCGGGCAGGGCGGCGCGTTGAGCAACCCGATGGCGAAAATGGCGATGGCCGGCGTGGCGGCGATGGCCGCGCAGCGGCTCATGGGGGGTCAGCAGGGCGGCGGTGGCCTCCTCGGCGGCCTCATGGGTAACCGGTAGCGGCCTCCCCGTACCCAGATCTTTCCGACGAGGACCCGCCGCGCTCTGCGCGGCGGGTCCTCATCAGTTGCGGCCACGCCACAGGAACTCGCGACCCCGAAGGTGGAGGAAAACGTATCCCGCGCCGCCGACGCTCGGCCCGAACGTCGCGACGCGCTTGGAGGGGTAGTGCCTCTTTTCCCGCGGGGCGTGTATCCCACACCAGCTGCGGTGTGCCCACAATCAAGCACCGGTGCGACGGGATCATGGCGGCGCGGAAAAATCCGTGCCCCTATTCCCTGTCCGATCCGCCAGTGCCAGATGTCGCTATGGGCGATTGTCGCGGCGGCGGCGATTCGCTATGGTTGTCCGTGCAGCGCGGGGGACCACGCGCCCGGTGGGGGCGTGCGTGGCGATGGCGGGCGGGGGACGATGATCGAGACGGCGACCGTAGCAGAACGCGCCCAGGGCGGGGTCGCCGACAGGGGGGATGATCCGAAGCCACGTTTCGGCTTCGGGGCCA
>DATCMP010000504.1:0-13122 GCA_036563365.1 Thermomicrobiales bacterium | reverse complement strand
GGCCGCGCCAGGATCAAGGGCATTTCGACTTGCGACGGCGTCAGGCTGCCAGTTCGGCGGTAACTCCCCCCTGCGTCTGCCCATGGTGAGGATCGAAGCGCTGCCGTTTGGTCGCGAGTGCCCAGGCCTGGTGCAGCAGCTTGCGCGCGGCGGCGCAGCGCGCGACCTTCAGCGGCTTGCCGGCGGCGCGCAGGCGCTGGAAGAGTGCCCGGATGGCGGGGTTGTGGCGCGCGGCGCTGAGGGTCGCCAGGTACAGCGCGGTGCGCAGCCGGCCGTTGCCGTCGTGCCCGATGCGCGGCCGCCCGCGCACGCTGCGCCCCGACTCGCGCGGCACCGGGACCAGCCCGGCGTAGGCGGCGAGGGACTCGGGGCCCGGGCAGAGGGCGAAGTTCAGCGTGCCGACCAGCAGCCAGGCGGCGGTGATGAGCCCGATGCCCGGTGCGCTCGCCACGCAGGCGAGCGACTCCGCCCACACGCTGCCCGCGAGCGCCGCGGCGATCTCGCGCTCCAGCGCGGCGATCCGCCGGTCAAGGTCGGCGATCAACTCGTCGAGGTGCTGGCGCACCGCGTCCACCACCACCGGCCACTGGAGCAAGGCGTGGCGCTGGTTGCGCGCCTGCGTCCGCATGGAGAGTAGCCCGTCGCGTGCGACGAGGCGCTGCCGCACTTCGTGGTAGACCGCTGGCGGGGGCGACCAGGGGGCTGGCTGCAGGGCAGCGGCGAGCTGCGCCAGATCCCGCGCATCGAGCGCGCCGGTCTTCGCCCGGCGCAGCGGCGCCTTGGCGAAGTGATGCGCCTGGCGGGGATTGACGACGGCGACACGATAGCCCGCCTCGTGCAACGCCACGGCGAGCGCCACCCAGTAGTTGCCCGTCGCTTCCAGCACGAGGAGCGTCGCGCCGGGCGGCACGCCGGTCGCCTGGAGCCGATGGTGGAGGGCGTCGAATCCTGCCGGCGTCTGCTCGCCGGTGAACGGCGCTGCCGGCTGCCCGCCCGGCGCGAGCCACGCGGCCGTGAAGGTGTCCGCGGCGATGTCGACACCCACGAAGAGCCGATACGCCACGCGCTCGTCGCCCATACGCCCTCCTCGCCGTCAGGTCACGCTTGGCCTCTGCCCTGGGACGACCCTGGCCTGCGCTCGTGATGCGCGGTCGCCGCCGCTCGATACGGTCCAGGCTCCGGCCGTCCCGCGGTGGCGGGGGGCTCTCTACATTCCGCGGTCGCTGCCGCTGCCAAACATGCGCCCTCACCGCCACCCTGGGACGACCATAATATACGAGCCAGGGATGTAGCCAAGTCGAAACATGGAACGGGATAGAGTGGGACAGTCGTGGATTCTCACCGACGAGCAGTGCGGTATTTTCCGCGTCGACATTACGCAGAAATACGCTGATACACGACAATGGATAATGGCCGAGCGGTGGGCGCGGAGCGTCCCGAGTATTATCATGTGGCGCAACAGGGGCAATAGTGGAAAGAGCGGGGAGGATCGGCGAAGTGGCGAGTGAACGGGGCGTGTATCGGGTGCTGACCTGGCGCGGCGATGCAATCGAGATGATTGACCAACGCCTCTTGCCGGATGAGGTGCGCTACATCGCGTACGACGATTACCGCGCCGTCGCCGAGGCGATTCGCAGCATGGTCGTGCGCGGCGCGCCGGCCATCGGCGTCGCGGCGGGCCACGGGATGGCCCTCGCCGCGCTGGCGAGTGATGCAACCGAGCCAGCGGAACTGCGCCAGGATATCGCCACCGCCGCCGAGGTGCTACGCGCCTCGCGCCCGACTGCCGTCAACCTCTTCTGGGCGATCGATCGTGTCCTGGACCGCATCGGCCGGGCCGAGGACACCATCGACGCGATCCGCGCTGCCGCCCTCATCGAGGCGCAGGCGATCGATGATGAGAACGCGCGGACGTGCGAGCGGATCGGGAGGAACGCGCTGCCGCTGGTCCCCGATCGCGCCCGGATCGTCCACCACTGCAATACCGGCGCACTTGCCACCGGGCATTACGGCACCGCGCTCGGCGTTGTCCGCGCCGCACACGAGGCAGGCAAAGCCCCGCACGTCTTCGTGGATGAGACGCGACCGCGCCTCCAGGGTGCGCGCCTGACCGCTTGGGAATTGCAACAGCTCGGCATCCCCCACACCGTCATCGTCGATGGCGCATCGGGGCATATCATGCGGACGCTCGGCGTCGATCTCTGCGTCGTCGGTTGCGACCGCGTCGCGGCGAACGGCGACACCGCCAACAAGATCGGCACCTATAACCTCGCGTTGGTCGCCCGTGCCCACAACGTCCCCTTCTATGTCGCCGGGCCGCTCAGCACCCTCGACCTGGCGCTGCCCTATGGCGAGGCCATCCCGATCGAGGAGCGCGACCCCACCGAGGTCACGCAAATCGGCGCGGCGCAGATCACGCCCGACGGCACCAATGTCGCCAACCCCGCCTTCGACGTCACTCCAGCGCACCTGATCACCGCGATCATCACCGAGGCGGGCATCGCCTATCCACCGTATGAGGAGAATTTGGCGCGCTTGGTGGAGGAGACGCGACTGGCGCGAACGATGCGCTGATCTCGGCGACGCAACCGCAACGGAGTAATTTCGAGAGTCTTTGTAACGGCGTTACTCGCGTGAAAAAACCGCAGTAAAAAGTCGAAGAGATCCGGCAGGCGGGTGGCCCGCTTCGCCTCGGCGACCCCGGCGGCAACAACGAGCGAAGCGCCACCCGCAGGTCGTCCGCGACCGCGCCACAGCCGTGCCAATTGTATCAAGAAAACGAACAACCGTCACCCAGGGGAAGAAATAGAGGTCGGTGCGGGAATCTCCTCGGCCTTCTCATTGCCCTCATTGTAGCGCACCGAGGCAGCGCGCACATCGATCGGACGATCGGTGCTTTTCGCCCCATCCGCTCGCTATGCTGATTTGCGGCGGCGTGCGCGCCGGTCGCGACAGTTGCACGGACGAGGGAGGTGAGCGGATGGGCCGCTACGTGTTAGGTTTCCAGGAGATCGACCAGACGCAAATCGCGATCGTTGGTGGCAAGGGCGCGCACCTGGGAGAGTTGTCGCGGATCGCAGGGATCCGCGTGCCGGCTGGCTTTTGCGTGACGACGGACGCCTTCCGACGGAGCATGGCGGATGCGCCATCGATTGACGACCGGCTCGATCGGCTGTCGCGCTTGAGACCGGACGCCCGCGAGGCGATCCACACGCTCAGCACAGAAATCCGCCGGATGCTGGAAGAGATCGCCATCCCCGACGATCTGGCGGCGGCGATCACCCGCGAGATCGCCCGGCTCGGCGAACAAGCGGCCTACGCCGTCCGCTCCAGCGCGACGGCGGAAGACTTGCCGACGGCCTCCTTCGCGGGCCAGCAGGACACCTATCTGAACGTGGTGGGGCAAGAGGCAATCCTCCAACACATCAGCCGGTGCTGGGCCTCGCTCTTCACCGAGCGGGCCGTGTCCTACCGCCTGCGAAACGGCATCGACCACGGGAAGGTCCAGATGGCCGTGGTCGTGCAGCGGATGGTCTTCCCGCAGGCGGCCGGCATCCTGTTCACGGCCGACCCCGTCACCGGCAACCGGAAGGTCATCTCGGTGGAGGCCAGCTTCGGCCTCGGCGAGGCCCTGGTTTCGGGCCTGGTGAACGCGGATGTCTACAAGGTGCGGGGCGGCGAAATCGTCGCCAGGGCGGTTGGCACCAAACAGCTCGCCATCCTCCCTTCACCGACAGGTGGGACGCAGGCACAGGCGATCGAGCCGGAGCGGCAGGAGCAACCGGCCCTGACTGATACGCAGATCGTGCGGCTCGCGGGGCTGGGTCGGCGGATCGAGGCGCACTTCGGTCGCCCACAGGACATCGAATGGTGCCTGGTTGACGACGACTTCCAGATCGTCCAGAGCCGGTCGATCACCACCCTGTTCCCCATCCCCACAGCAGACGACGGAGAGAACCACGTCTACGTCTCCGTCGGCCATCAGCAGATGATGACCGATCCCATAAAGCCCCTTGGCCTCTCCATGTGGCAGTTGACGACCCCGCGACCGATGGCCGAGGCCGGCGGGAGGTTGTTCGTTGACGTCACCCAGATCCTGGCCTCATCGGCGAGCCGCGCGGGCCTCGTGGAGGCTCTGGGGAAATCCGATCCGCTGATCGGGGATGCGTTGCAGATCGTCCTCGACCGCGGCGACTTCATCCGGTCGGTCCCGGACGATGGTCCCGCCTGGATGCCGCCGGGCAGCGACGCGACCGTCCCGATCGAGACCGATCCGGCCATCGTTGCCGAGCTGATCGAGCGCAGCCAATCCTCCATCGAGGCCCTGAAGCGCGACATCCGAGGGAAGTTCGGAGCGGCGCTCCTCGACTTCATCCTGACGGATATCCCGGCGCGGAGGCGGGTCCAGTTCGATCCGCGGAGTATGCAGGTGATCATGGCGGGGATGGAGGCGACATGGTGGCTCAACGACCAGTTAGCGGCATGGCTCGGCGAGAAGAACGCGGCCGATACACTCACACAGTCCGTCCCCAACAACGTCACCTCGGAGATGGGGCTGGCGCTCCTGGACGTCGCGGATGTAATCCGCCCCTACCCAGGGGTGGTCGCTTTTCTGGAGCAGGTCGAGGACGAAGGTTTCCTGGACGAGTTGCCCAAGCTCGTGGGCGGGGCGGAAGCGCGCGACGCCATCCGTGTATGGCTCGACAAGTATGGTATGCGCTGCGTCGGCGAGATCGACATCACGAGGCCACGCTGGAGCGAACGCCCCACCACGCTCCTGCCCCTGATCCTCGGCAATATCAAGAACTTCGAGCCGGGTGCCGGTGCACGGCGCTTCGAGCAAGGGCGGCAGGAAGCCCAGAAGAAGGAGCAGGAACTGCTGGAGCGCTTGCGGACCCTGCCGGATGGGGAACGCAAGGCCGAAGAGGCCAAGCGGATGATCGACCGGGTTCGGACCTTCATCGGTTACCGAGAGTATCCGAAGTACGGCATGATCAGCCGCTACTTCGTCTACAAGCAGGCCCTGCTGGAAGAAGCCGAACGCCTGGTGCAGGCCCAGGTGCTTCGCGAGAGGGAAGATATCTTCTACCTCAGGTTCCAGGAACTCCAAGACGTCGTGCGGACGAACCGAGTGGATGATCAGCTCATCCGTCAGCGCAAGGACGCGTTTAAGTCGTACGGAGCGCTCACGCCGCCCCGGGTGCTCACGTCGGACGGTGAGGCCATTACCGGGGCGTACCGACGCGACAACGCGCCAGCTGGTGCGCTGGTCGGCTTAGCGGTTTCCGCCGGGACAGTCGAAGGGCGAGCCCGCGTCATCCTGGACATAGCGGAGGCCAATCTCGAAGCGGGCGACATCCTGGTCACCGCCTATACAGACCCCAGCTGGACGCCCTTGTTCGTCGCGATCGCGGGCCTGGTGACGGAGGTGGGGGGCTTGATGACCCACGGCGCGGTGATCGCGCGGGAATACGGCTTGCCTGCCGTCGTGGGGGTGGAACAGGCCACCCGGCTGATCCGGGATGGGCAGCAGATCCGCGTGCATGGAACGGCCGGGTACATCGAGATCCTAACCTAGGCGGGCCAGCCCGGTAGAGGGTCGGGCGGTTGCAACATCACGCAATGGGCGAATCGAGTGCGGTTGATCGGCGCTCACTATACTGGGAAGTGGGAGCTTTCGGTACTTGCCGCGGTCACCGCACCCGCCGTTGTGTTGATCCTGCCACCTACTGCGGCGTAGCGCGAGCTGAGGCTTATAGGAAATGGTAACAAAATTGTTGAAGGCATAGTTAAGCAAGTGGCTGAATCGCTCGATCGCCTCACTACAAAACAATCTCGGACCCCTTGCTTTCGCGGTAGGCAGATCACAACTCACTCGCCGCCGCTCTCGATAGGGAGTGCCCATGTTAACAGACCGGGCCGTCATCAAAAAGCGCATCTACAATTTCATCGTCGTTGGACTCGGCGGGTTCGCCGTCTTCATATTCGGCTACTGCTGTATCGCGGCGGTACTTAACATCGTAATGTTGTTGCTGCTGTTCAGCGTGTATGGTCCGAATCGCTGGCCCAGCTCCGAGGTGATCTTTGCTATTCCGGTGCTCGGCGGGCTCGTGCTGGGCGCGGCTTTCATCGTCTACCACTTGCGCCGCAGCACCCGAAAGCCTCCACCGCTATCACCATCCCAGGACTAGCGGTACTCGTAACAGATCGTCTCGCTGCGGAACCATCTACCGCAAGCTGTACCATAGCTATTCGGCCCGATCGCGATCTCTTGGCCCTCCTCGCCAAATGAGAGGATATTCTTCAAGCGGATACGCTCTATAAGTTTTGCCCCGTCCATCTTTAGACCTCGTGATACGGCGTACAAAGATATGACACTCTGCAATAATAGCGTTCAGCTATTATCCATGATCAACACCCCACATACAGTAGGAGCCGCCCGATATGGTCGATAAAGCCCTGCCGAAGTTCGCCGCGCGGATCGCCGAGATCGAGGGGACCGTGCTCAGGCATCGGCAACCGTTACCATCGCTGCGCCTTGCGTCAGAAGGGGCCGGTGGTCCGGGACAGCGTGCGGCGACGGATTGGAAAGAGTTACCTGTTGGCGGGGCTTGGGGCGGTTACGACCAGACGGTCTGGCTGCACGGCGAGATCGTGGTGCCAGCGGCGTGGGCGGGCGAACGGGTCGAGGTGCTGATCCGCCTCGGGGATTATGCGCTGATCGCGGGCAACCTGCTGATCGCCGGACCCGAAGCGCTGGCGTATCTTGATGGCGCACCGTTCGCCGGTGTTGATCGCTGGCACGAGTCGCTGCTCCTGACCGAGCAGGCAACCGGCGCGGAGTATTGGACCCTCGCGCTGGAGGTCTACAGCGGACGGATCACCGAGCCGCATACCTTCCGGCGCTACGAACTGGCGACGCGCGATCGTGATGCCGATGGCCTCGCCCACGACCTCCGCACCGCGTACGAAACGCTGGCGATCCTCGACCCGGCGAGCGGCGACGCGGCGCTGCTGACGCGCGCACTCAATGCGGCGTTGGCGCTGGTCGATTTCCGCCAGCCGCGCTCGGCGGCCTATTACGCCTCGCTCACCCCGGCGCGTGAGGCGTTCGCCGCAACGCTGCGCGATTACCGGCATGGCACACGTCCCCGCGTCGTCGCGACCGGCCACGCGCATATCGATGTCGCCTGGCACTGGCAGATCGCGCAGACGCGCCGCAAGGCGGCGCGCACCTTCGCGACGGTGCTGCGGCTGATGGAAGAGTATCCCGAGTACCACTTCACGCAGAGTCAGCCGCAACTCTACCAGTGGATCAAAGAGGACGAACCGACCCTCTACGCACAGGTCGCCGCGCGCGTCGCCGAAGGGCGCTGGGAGCCGACCGGCGTGATGTGGCTGGAGCCGGATACCAACGTGCCGAGCGGCGAATCGCTGGTACGCCAGTGCATCTACGGGATGCGCTTCTTCGAGGAAGAGTACGGGCAACGCACGACCGTCCTCTGGCTCCCCGATGTCTTCGGCTACTCCTGGGCGCTGCCGCAGATCTTGCGCGGAGTCGGCGTTACCAAGTTCATGACCAGCAAGATTTCCTGGAACGATACCAACGCCTTCCCGCACGACACCTTCCGCTGGCGCGGCACCGATGGCTCCGAGGTGCTGACCCACTTCATCACCACCCCCGACCCCGGCGAGCGCTATTACACCTATAACGGACACATGTCCGCCACAGAAGTCCTCGGCACGCCGCAGATCTACCGACAGAAAGAAATCAACGACCAGATCCTCTACCTTTTCGGCTGGGGCGATGGTGGCGGCGGGCCGACGCGCGAGATGCTCGAAGCGGGGCAGCGGTTCGGCGCGCTGCCGGGGATGCCGGAACTGGTACAGGGCGGCGCGGAGGAGTTGCTGACCGAGGTGGAGGCGCGCGTACTCGCCCCGGAGACGATCGCGCGGGTGCCGATCTGGGAAGGGGAACTGTACTTCGAGTTCCATCGCGGCACCTACACCAGCCAGGGACGGACCAAGTACGCCCATCGTCGCGCCGAAATCGCGTTGCACGAGGCGGAGTTGTGGGACGCGGTCGCCCACGCCACCGCCGCGACATTGCGCGGCGACACACTCGACGACGCCTGGCGAACCCTCCTCTTGCAACAGTTCCACGATATCCTGCCCGGCTCCTCGATCGCGGAGGTCTACGACGATACCGCGCGTGATCTCGCTGCCGTCACGCGAGCGGCTGATGAGCTTCGCGACGCCGCGTTTGCCGCAATTAATGCTACAAACGGACAGGCGGGGTGCAGCCTCAGCATCTTCAACGCGACACCCTGGACGCGCCATGATCCGCTGCACCTGAGTGACACAACGATGTTGGAACAGGGACTCGACGTTGCAAACTTGGGGCTATCGAGGCAAGAGCTTGCCGCTGACGGTGGAATCCTGCTCGCACCGCCTGACGACGGGATACCACCGCTCGGCTATCTGCGTCAGGGGATCGATACACCTGGGTCAAGTGCGGAGCAACCACAGGGCACCCTCACGATTAGCGAGACGGTCCTGGAAAACCGCTTCTATCGGCTCGAACTCGATCAGCAAGGGCTGATCCGCTCGCTTCGCGATAAGCGCGTGGACTCGGCACACGGCGGTCGCGAACTGATCGCGCCGGGGGAGCGTGGCAATCGGCTGATCGCGTTCGAGGACAAGCCGATCAAGTACGATGCCTGGGACATCGACCTGTTCTACCAGGAAAAGCCGTACCCGCTCGACGCGCTCGATGCGCTGACCGTGATCGAGCGCGGGCCGTTGCGCGGCGGCGTGGAGATTCGGCGACGGTTCCTCGACTCGACCATCACCCAACGGTTGCTAATCTACCGCGATATTCCTCGGATCGACTTCGTCACCGAAATCGACTGGCACCGGCACCAGATGCTGCTCAAGGCGGCGTTCCCGGTGACGATCCACGCCAGCCGCGCTACCTACGAGATCCAGTTCGGTACGGTCGAGCGCCCGACGCACTGGAATACCAGTTGGGATCGCGCCCGTTTCGAGGTCTGCGCCCAGCGTTGGGCCGATCTCTCCGAGGGCGATTACGGCATCGCGCTGCTCAACGACGGCAAATACGGCCACGATATCCACGGCAACACGATACGACTGACGTTGCTCAAGTCCGGTATCCACCCCGACCCGAACGCCGATCTGGGTCGGCACCGTTTCACCTACAGCCTCCTGCCCCACGCCGGTGATTGGCGCACGGGTGATGTCATCGCCCACGCCGCCGCGCTCAACACGCCGCTGCGCGCACACCTCGCAGGGACAGACGTCGCCACCGCAAGCCCCACCCGTTTCAGCCTCGTTACCTGCGATCGATCGGGCGTCATCATCGACACAGTCAAACCCGCGTTCGATGGGCGCGGCCTGATCGTGCGCCTCTACGAAGGCCACGGTACGCGCGGCACCGCGACCCTTACCTTCGCCCACCCAATCGCCTGGGCTGAAGAGTGCAATCTGCTGGAAGAACAGATCAGTGCGGTGAAACAGGTGGGAGAACAAGCGTTGCAGATCGCGGTAATGCCGTATGCGTTAAAGACGCTGCGGATCGGCTTCTAAAGTCGCCACAGCCCTCAATACGTGACACGTTGGTGCCCACCGCACAGGCTAGTTCACGACGCTACAACACTGCGAGCGGGTGAACTCTCTTGTGCGGTGGGGCGAATCGCGCTCCGTCCTAACACCAGCGTATCAATCACCTCCACCGCTTGTGCCAGCCGCGTCTCGGGCGTACCGGCGATGGGGACATAGGGACGCCCCTGCGCCGCGAGTTCGGTAACGAACGTGTCGTGCATCCATTCGCGGATCTGCTCGCCATCGCGCGTGCCGTCCTGCACAAACGGGATCGACACATCGGTCAGCAGGTAGAGATCGGGGCGGTAGCTGTCGGCGAGGGCTTCGACCGCCGGGGAGCGCTCGCCGAGATACCGACGGTGCCAGATACTGGTGGCAAAGGCATCGGTGTCGCAGATCAGCAGGCCGTTCGAGGCGCAGGCCGCCGCATCCTCGCGGCGACACTGCTCCGCAGCGATCTGCGTGAACTCGGCGCTCGTCCAGGTGTCGTAGTCGCCGCGCGCCAGCTTCGCCTCGGAATATTCGCGCCCGTATTCCGGTACCCAGGTGGTGCGATAGTGGGCGGCGAGCGCCGCCGCCAGGGTCGTCTTGCCGGTCGATTCGGCCCCCACGAGGCAGACCCGCTTCGCCAGATAGCCGCGCACCGGCGGCTCCAGATAGGCCCAGTGTGCCAGCGGATCGGCGCGGATCGCCGTGCCGGAGCAGGGAACGATCTGCCGCGCCCGGTCGACCGAGACGTGCGGACAGCCGAGGAAATGTGCGTAGGCGTCGCCATACGCCTCGGAGGTAAAGACGACATCGGGCGCACCACCGAGCCAGCCGATCGTCAGGTCGGCCCAGAGGCGCGAATCGTCGTCGGGGTAGTAATCGTCGATCGCCAGCACCCGCACGGCGGGATGGATCGCGCGCAGCCAGGCGGCGCGCTGCTCCCCGCCGATCAGTTGCTCCGGTTTGCCGCAGACGATCACGGTCAACTGCTCGACCTGTGCCGCCGCCCTATCGATCAGGTATTTGTGACCACGATGCGGCGGGTAAAACTTGCCGATGACCACACCGGTCTGCCATCGTTCCCCCGCGGCGTTCATCGCACACCTTCCACCGCGACAGCCAATCGTTGTGCTGCGTTCTGCTGCGGGGCCAAAGAGCCGCGCCAACTCCGTAGGCCGAGCAGGCAGAGGCCGAGAAAGAGGACGTACAATGCCGCAGTCAGATAGAGGCCGCGCGAGCCGTAGAGCCCGATGTAGATGATGTCGGCGGTGATCCAGATGTACCAGTTCTCGATCAGCTTGCGCGTCAGCAGATACTGCGCCGCCAGACTGAGGACCGTGGTCAGCGCATCGAGGAACGGGGCCGCATCGCCGATCGAGCGCAGGAACACTGTGAGTCCGCCGGTAGCCGAAATGCCGATCGCGGCGAGGATGAGCAGCGTCGCCCGGCTGGCGTGCGAGACGTGCAAGGTCGTTTGGTTCGCCCCGCCGCGCAGCCACCAGTACCAGCCCAGGAACCCGAGGATGATGTAGATGATTTGCAACGCCATATCGGCAAAGAGGTGCGCGCTGAAAAACAGGGCGACGAAGAACGCGCTATTGGCGATCCCGATCGGCCAGTTCCAGATATTCTCCTTCACCGTCAGCCAGACCCCGACCGCGCCGGTAACGAACCCGAGCGTTTCGGTCATCCCGAGCGGCAAGGTTTTTGTCCACGCCCCGAGGAAGAGCGCCAGGGAGCCAACGACCATGACGAACAGTTCCCAACGTTTGACCATCGGATCCACCTCCACAACCGACAAGCTTATAAATACTAAATACTAGTATTGTAGTTATATAATCAGACGAACGGTTGCTTGTCAAGCCTCTGGGGAGGGCCGTGGCGATGGAAATTGAGCGGGTTGCGGTCGCGATCGATGTAGTTTGTTTCGCGCTGCGCGAGGGACACCTGACGCTCCTCCTTGTGCAACGCGAGGTGGCACCATTTGCCGGGGAATGGGCGTTGCCTGGTGGCGTGGTGCGCGGGCGCGAAGGGCTCGACGCGGCGGCAACGCGAATCCTCGCGGAGCGGACCGGGTTGCAAGTCGCCTACCTGGAACAACTCTATACGTTCGGCGATCCCGAACGCGATCCGCGCGGGCGTACCCTGTCGGTCGCCTACTACGCGCTCCTCGCACCGACGAACGCCACCACGCCACAGGCGGGGCGCGATGTCGGCGCGATCCGCTGGGTACAGGTCGATGCGCTACCGCCGCTCGCCTTTGACCACACGCGGATCGCCACCTACGCCCGGCAGCGACTCGCGCAGAAGATCAGCTACGCGCCGCTCGCCTTCCTGATCCTGCCGGAACACTTCACGATGGCCGATCTCCGCCGCGTCCACGAGGCGATCGAGGGCCGCACCTACACCCATCTCAGCAACTTCCAGACGCTGATGCGCTCGCGCTGGGATCTCCTGCGCGTACCGGGCGAGTTCGACCGCCGCTCCAAACGCCCCGCGCAGCGCTATCGCTACGGCGGCCCGCTCGTCATCGAAGGGGCACCGGAGGGAGACGATCACCGCAGAGGCGCAGAGACGCAGAGGGCCGTAGAGACGAGGACGGACGAGAAAGAGGGACGAGAATTTAACCACAGAGCGTACAGAGCGCACAGAGACGAGGGGAGAGACGAGAAGAGGGACGATTGAACGTAGAGACACAGAACAAGCGAGAGCGTCGCAGAGAACACAATATTTCTCTCGGCTCTCTCTGCGCGCTCCTTCCCCTTAGCGTCTCTGCGTCAACGCGTTTCTCCCGTTCCCTCTCTGTGTCCTCTGTGCGCTCTGTGGTTAAATTCTCGTCCTTCTCGCCCCCTCTCTGCGGCCCTCCGTGTCTCGACGCCTCTGCGGTAATCGTCCTCCCCTACCCCTGTACCAGCACCTTCGACGGGGCGAGCCAGAGGGGCGTGAGGTAGGCGGGCATCGCGGACAGCGGCAGCACGTCGTCGCCGATGGCGATGCCAAGGCTGTCGCGCATGAACGCCTGCCGCGCCGCGATCCGTGCCCAGGTCGCCGGGAAATGCGCTGCCAGTTCCCCGCGCAGCGCTTCGTCGGCGAAGACGACCGGATCTTCGCAGTTCATTGCCCAGCCTCGCGGCGCCGGGGTCGGGATGATGTCGCACTGGAAGGCCATCCCCGAGCGGAGCGTCAACGGCCCACCGGGGACGATCGGCGAGTTGACCCACTCATCGAGGCCGGTCAGGTGGCCGGGATTGAGGGCCGGACGCAGGCTACCTTCGGCGAGGGTTGCCGTCACGCGCTCATGGATCGCGCCGCCCGCCACGCCGACGCCGACCAGCTCGTACCAGGCGATGACACCGCGAAAGTAGGGGATGGCGAGCTGGTCGAGGAACGCCTGGTTGTCGTCATCCACCAACCCGGCGCGCGCGCCGAGCCCGCCCCAGAAGCCGAAGCCGCAGGTGACGCCGTCGCCACGCGCGATCCGGCGCGTGCCAGGGCTGCCGAGGCCGACGATCG
>DATCMP010000494.1:0-1718 GCA_036563365.1 Thermomicrobiales bacterium | reverse complement strand
CCCACGGCGCGGCGACCAGCCGCGCCCGCTCGGCCAGCGCCGGGCTGCCGGGGAAGAGGGACGCCGTATGTCCCTCCGTACCCAGGCCCAGGTGGATCAAATCGAAACGCGGGAACTCGCCATCGGCCAGCGCGAAGATCTGGCGCAACGTCGTCGCGTAGGCATCCGCCGCCGCCTCATGATCGGGGTTCTCCGCCACGATCCGGTGGATCTGCCCCTCCGGGGTCGGCACCGCCGACAGCAGGTTCTCGCGCGTCATCCGATAATTGCTCTGCTCGTCGCCGGGCGGCACCGTCCGCTCGTCGCCCCAGAAGAGGTGGACGTTCGACCAGTCGATCTGCTCCCGGTACGGTGCCGCCGCCAGCAGGCGAAAGAGGGCCTTCGGCGTCGAGCCGCCCGACAACGCGACGGTGAACCGCCCGCGCGCCCCGATCGCCGCCGTCGCCGCCGCGACGAACCGCCGCGCCGCTTCCTCGGCCAGCGCCGCCGCGTCGCGGCTGATGACGATCTCAGGGACTGCGCCCATCCCGCTCGTGTCCGCGCTCATTCCAAACCCTCCACGCCGCCCGCGAGTTGGGCCGCGAAGACCAACGCCCCATCGTAGGTGCGGTCATGCCCGAACTCGCCCAGCGACTGCAATAGCAGATCATTCTCCTCAGGCTCGGTCGCCCGCATGATCTGATCGAGGTTCGGTGCCCCCGGCACATTCACCCGCGTCGCCAGGTGGACCCCGCTCTCGCGGTAGACCTCGAACGTGCCGGGGGCCTGCCCACCGGCGACGAGGGTCAGCGTGCGTAACCCGACGATCTCATCGTCCTGGTGTTCCGGGCGCAGCGTGACCCCGAGGGTGCGCCCGCCGGTATTCAACTCCCAGCGGTACGCCCCGAGCCCTTCGCGGGTCGGTCGCCGCTCGACCTGCCAGCCGAGGCGGCTGCACGCCCAGCCCAGGGCCAGCAACCCCTCGCTGAAGCCGGATGACTTCCGCCCGCCCATCGGCTCATAGACGATGTGCACCTCCTCGATCGTCTCCAGGCTCGCGAGATAGTCGGCCGGATCGAAGAATTGCGCCACCAGTTCGCGCCAAGGTCGCAGCCGCTCCCAGGCGAAATCGCTGATCGCCGGGCTGTGCGGCACGATCGTCATCTCGGCCAACTCGCGCAGACCGACGGACATATCGTGGAACGACGCCGAGTCGATGATCAGCCGATCGACCAGATCGACCATCCGCGTGAAGATCGGCTGCCGGAACGGCGGCTGCCCGATCCACCAGAGGAAGTCGGGCAACTCGGCCAGCAGCAGCGGATCGACCACGCCGGGCAGATGTTTGGCCGCCTCGCCCCGCGCCATGATCGTCACCTGCTCAAAGAGCAACCGCCGCTCGCCGAGCTCCTGCACATTCGTGTGCACGAACGCTTGCAGCGCCGATTCCGCCGCCGTCTCTTCCCCGAGCAGCAGGATCGCGCGCGACGGGTGATGCACCCCAAGATGGGCGATCGCCTGACCCACTTGCTCCAATTGCGCGCGCGACGCCGCCTGGACGATCAGGTTGAGGACATTGGTCCGCGCCGCGAGCGACCCCCGCGTCTCCGCCGCCCGCGCCGCCTCCTCGCGCCACGCCTCGCGCAGCGCCTCCTCGATCTGCCCCACCTCAACCCGTTGCCCGGCCCATCCCAGGCTCGCGTCTACGCTCATCTTCGCTCCGCTCTAGTCGTGGGTCG
>DATCMP010000668.1:0-10779 GCA_036563365.1 Thermomicrobiales bacterium | reverse complement strand
CGGCGACCCTCCCCTGAAGAGGGAGGGTGAAAGACAACCACGACGCGGTGCCTCTTCCCCCGCTCCTTGGATGGGCGGGCGCTCTCTGGGCAGCGGGGTGGCGAGCGAACGCGAGCCGGGGGTGAGGGGCGCAACGCCACCGTCCCCAAATCAAACACCCATCAGACAAGGATCGCCCGTGATACCACCAACGCAACTCACCTACATCGGCCACGCCACCACCCTGATCGAGATCGACGGCTACCGGCTGCTGACCGATCCGATCCTGCGCGGGCGCGTCGCCCATCTGCGCCGCCGGGGCGTGGCGGTCGCGCCCGCGCTGTTCGGCCAGCTCGACGCGGTCCTCCTCTCGCATCTGCACCTCGACCATTTCGATCTCCCCTCCCTGCGCCGCCTCGCCAGGGATACGCGCCTGCTCGTCCCGCCCGGGGCGGGCAACCTTCTCCGGCGACACGGCTTCACCGCGATCGATGAGCTCGCCCCCGGCGCGACGACGACGGTCGGCACCCTGCCGATCACGGCGACCCCAGCGCTGCACTCCGGCTTCCGCCCGCCGCTCGGCCCGACCGTCACCGCGATCGGTTTCCTGATCGGCGCGACGCGGCGGATCTACTTCCCCGGCGACACCGATCTCTTCCCCGGCATGGCCGACCTCAGCCCCGACCTCGATCTCGCCCTGCTGCCCGTCTGGGGTTGGGGGCCGACCCTCGGCCCCGGCCATCTCAACCCCGAACGCGCCGCCGAGGCGCTGCGCCTCCTCCGCCCGCGCCGTGCCATCCCGATCCACTGGGGGACGCTGCACCCGGTCGGCCTCGGCAACCGCCAGCCGCCATTCCTCGCCGACCCGCCGCACACGTTCGCCCGCCAGGCCGCGCTCCTCGCGCCCGAGGTCGCCATCACCATCCTCCAACCCGGCGAAAGCCTCCTGCTCGGGTAGGGGAGAGACGAGGTTCACCGCAGAGACACAGAGACACGGAGGGCCGCAGAGAGAGAACGAGAGGGGACGGGGTTGAACCACCGAGCGCACAGAGCGCACAGAGAGGGAACGGGCGAGAGGGGACGGGCGAGGCGCTGACCTCTCCCCGCCGCCTGTGGGCGACGACCCTCCCCGACGCGGGGAGGGTGGGGGTGGCGAATGGCGAGTGACCCCTCCCCGCCGCTGCGGCGACGACCCTCCCCTGAAGCGGGAGGGTGGGGGCTACTCCGGCGCATCCAACAAAACGTCGGCGAAATGGCGCACGTTTACCACCGCCTCCCCAACGAGTCACCCCTCCCGCTTCAAAGGGGGGCGGGGGGGTGGACACTCACCAATACCAAACACACCCCCGTCTGACAAGTCACCCCTCCCTCTACGCTCTTTCCATCCCCGATCTTCGTCCTCTCCCGTTCCCCTCTCTGTGCGCTCCGTGCGCTCGGTGGTTCAGCCCTCGTCCGCTTCTCGTTCCCCCTCTGCGACCCTCTGCGTTTCTGCGCTGCTGCGGTGAACCGTCCCCCTTCTCCCGTTCTCCGCGACGCTCTCTCTTACTCCGCGTCTCTGCGCTCATCCGCCCCCTCACCGCTGGCCCCCAATTTGCATACGTGCGGGGCGGCAGGGGAGGCCGGATCATCGCGAAAGCATGGAATGATGAGCGAGCAACATGGTGGCCGGGTGGTCGTCATCACGGGCGCATCGGCCGGTATCGGGCGCGCGACGGCGATCGCCTTCGCGCGGCAGGGGGCCAAACTCGGGCTGATCGCGCGCGGCCAGGCGGGGCTTGAAGGAGCGAAGCGCGACGTCGAGGCGGCTGGCGGGACGGCGGTGATCATCCGCGCCGACGTGGCCGATGCCGAAGCGGTCGAGGCCGCCGCCGAGCGGGTCGAGCGCGAACTCGGCCCGATCGACATCTGGATCAATAGCGCGCTGGTGGTGGTCTTCTCCCCGGTCAAGGAGATGAATGCCGCCGAATTTCGGCGCGTCACCGAGGTGACCTATCTCGGGCAGGTCCACGGCACGTTGGCCGCGCTGAAGCGGATGCTGCCGCGCGACCGTGGGAAGATCATCCAGATCGGCTCGGCCCTCGCGTACCGTGGCGTCCCGTTGCAGGCCGCCTATTGCGGCGCGAAGCACGCCACCCAGGGCTTCTGCGATTCGTTACAGGCCGAGTTGCAGCACGACGGCAGCAACGTGCGCCTGACGATGGTGCAGCTCCCCGCGATCAACACCCCGCTCTACCGCTGGTTCAAGAGCCGCCTGCCGTACAAGGCGCGACCGGTCCCGCCGGCCTATCAGCCGGAGGTCGCCGTGAAGGCGATCCTTTGGGCGGCGGACCACGATCGGCGCGAGATCAACGTCACCGAGGTTTCCGCGATAATCGTGCTCGGCGACAAATTGCTCCCCGGTTTCGGCGATTGGCTGCTCGCGCGGCTCAGCTACCCGCTCCAGATGACCGCCGAGCCGGAAGATCCGCACCGACCGCACAATCTCTGGGAACCGCTCGATGCGACCGAGGATCACGGCGCGCACGGGGCCTTCGACGCCCACAGCTACACCTTCAGCCCGCAACTCTGGCTGGCGACCCACCGCCCCTGGGCACTCGGGGGCGTCGCCGCGCTCGCGGGGGTCACCGCTGCCATCGCACGGCGAAAGTGACATAGGCAAGTCGCGTGCGTGTGACGCTGTCGGCGGTTATCAGACGCGGGGGTCGGATGGCTGGCGGTTGAATCCCCTGACCCCGCAGGGGACCACGGCCGCCAGCAGATTACGCTTGTACTGTTGGCCCGTTCACATTACAATACCGCGACATCCACGACATTGTGACATTGTGCGCCACGAACGAACGATCACCGGTAGTTCCCGATCAGGGTGGACAGACCACCGACCGGACAGCGCTGATACCGGTGCAGCGGCCTCGATTGGTCAGGCCGCGCGAAGGCAAGATAGTTCCCCCGCGCCACGCGGTCAGGAACGAGGAGGATTCAATTCGATGCGTGTTGCCACCCTTCGCCCCGGCCAGCCGCGAAGACGACCGTTGGCCCAGTTCGCGCGCACCCTCGTGAGTATCCTGGCGGTGCTGATCCTCGCGGCCTGCGGCACCGCCGCCACCGCGACCGTCCCCGCGCCAGCGGCGACGACCGCCGCATCGACCGCGCCCTCCACGGCACCGACCGCCGCCGCTGGCGGTGCCTCCGCCGCGCCGAGCGCCACCCGCGCCGCGACCACCGCCGCCACCACGGGAACCGCCGCAGCGCCAGCAGGGACAGCGGCCCGCGCCAGTGCCACCGCCAGCGGTGCCAAGACGACCCTGCCGCGCCCCGCCGCAGGCCAATGCACCTCGGCGGCGGCGACCAAACCCCGCCCGAGCGGCAAGCAGCGCCTCGTGATTACCACCGGTGGGACAGGTGGCGTCTTCTTCCCCTACGGCGGCGGCCTTGCCCGGATCCTGACCGCCAAGCTCCCCAACACCGAGGCGACCGCCGAGGTCACCGGTGGCTCGGTCGACAATATGAAGCTGATCCAGAAGGGCGATTCCGACCTCGGCCTCACCACCGCCGACTCCGCCGACGAGGCGCAGAAGGGGATCGGCGTCTACAAGGACACCGGCGCGGTGCCGGTCTGCACGATCGCCGTCCTCTACGAGAGCTTCATCCACGTCGTCGCCCTCTCCGACTCGGGGATCAACACGATCGCCGACATGAAAGGGAAGCGGATCTCCGTCGGGTCAGCGGGTAGCAGCACCGAAGCTGCTGCCGACCGGATCCTCGAAGCGGCGGGGTTGAACCCCAAGACCGACATCCAGCGCGATAGTCTGGGCGTGGCCGAGTCTGCCGGGGCGATGAAAGACAAGAAGATCGCGGCCTTCTTCTGGATCGGCGGCCTCCCGACCTCCGCCGTCACCGAGCTCGCCACGACCGGCCCAGCGCTAAAATTCATCTCGACCGCCGAGTATGTGCAGCCCCTCGCCACGAAGTACGGCCCGGTCTACTACCCGCTGACCCTGCCGAAGAGCGTCTACCAGAAGATGCCGGAGGATGTCAGCGGCCTGGGCGTCGATAACCTCCTCACCGTCAACGCCAACATGTCGGAGCAGCAGGTCTACGACATCCTCAAGACCCTCTTCGACAATCAGGCCGACGTGCAGGCGATCCACCCCGAGGCCAAGAAGTTCACCCTGGAGAACGCGGCGCGGGTCGCGCCGGTCCCCTTCCACCCCGGTGCCATCAAGTACTACACCGAGAAGGGTGTCTACAAGCCGTAAGCGCACGAACCGATAAGGTGCAGGGCAGGGTTAACTCCTGCCCTGCACCTTTCGCGTGGAGGGTGAACGATGAGCACGACCAGCAAGCGCGACGCGAGCGGTGCGGCGATCGCGTCGGCAAAGGATGTAGACACGGCGACGGAGGAGACGATCAGCGACGAACAGGCGAGTCGGCTGATCGAGGAGTTCGAGTCGGAGTCGCCGACCCGCCGCGTCCTCGGCCCCTGGAAGCTGATCGTCGGGCTCCTCTGCGTGGCCCTCGCGGTTTACGCCCTCTACTGGACACAGTTCGGGATCGTCACGCAGGTCTATCGGGCCAGCTTCCTCTTGCTCACCCTCGCCCTCACCTTCCTCCTCTACCCCGCCTTCAGCAGCGATTACGCCCGCCCGAACGCGCGCGGCTTGCTCATTCGCGGCGGCGCCACCCTCGTCGCGATCGCGCTGATCGTCAACTGGGCGCGCGGCTTCGAGTCGGCGCGCAATCTGGCGATCTTCACCGCCCTGCTCCTCTTCGTCGCGGTTTACCCGGTCTTCAAATCCCTCTTCGTCGGGCGGCAAGGTTGGCTCGACGCGCCGCTCTCGCTCGTCGGGGCGGTTGCCACCGGTTACGTCCTCGCCCGCGCCACCGATGCCTGGGCGGGCGCGAACCTGGGCGTCAGCGGTGGCACCTGGCAGATCGCGCTGATCGTCGCCACGCTCGTCGTCTCGGCGGCGCTCTACCCGCTCCTCCGGCGCAGCGGCGACGGGCGCGACCGGATCGCCCTCTACGACCTGCACCTCACGGCGATCTCCGTCGCCAGCCTCGCCTTCCTGATCTTCAACTACCAGTCGGCCTTGCAGCGGATCACCAACCCGACCCCGACCGAACTCCTCCTCGGCGGGCTGGCGATCGCCCTGACGTTGGAGGCGACCCGCCGCAGCACCGGCTGGGCGTTGCCGATCACCGCGCTGATCTTCCTCTTCTACGCCGCCTATGGCAGCCATCTGCCGGACTTCCTCGACACCTGGATCGGGCATCGCGGCTATCGCGCCGACCGGATCATCGGCCAAAACTTCCTCACCCTGGAAGGGATGTTCGGTGTGCCGCTCGACGTGGCCGCGACCTTTATCGTCCTCTTCACGATTTACGGCGCGGTCCTCGAATACAGCGGCGCGGGCAAATTCTTCATCGACTGGTCGTTCGCCGCCCTCGGGCGCTCAAGCGGCGGCACCGGCCCCGGTCGCACCGTCACCGCCGCCGGGTTCCTGCTCGGCACCGTCTCCGGCAGCGGCGTCGCCACCACCGTCACCCTCGGCTCACTCGCCTGGCCGATGCTGCGCCGCGCGGGCTTCAACCGCGACACGGCGGGCGGTCTCCTCTCGGCGGCGGGGATCGGCGCCCTGCTGTCGCCGCCCACCCTCGGCGCGGCGGCGTTCATCATCGCCGAATACCTGGACGTCTCCTATCTGCGGGTGCTGGTCTACGCCACCATCCCGACTTTGCTCTATTACCTCTCCTGTCTGCTGATGATGGAGGCCGATTCGCGGCGGATGCGCGCCCAGCCGGTCGAGTTCGAGACGCCGCCGCTCCTCGAACTGACGCTGAAATACGGCTATCACTTCAGCTCGCTCTTCATCATCGTCATCCTGATGGGGCCGCTGAACCAGACGCCGTTCATGGCCGTCTTCTGGGCGATCGTCGCCGCCTTCGCCCTCAGCTTCCTCCGCCCGGACACCCGGATGACCTCGTTCTGGGCGCTCGGCGCGGGCGCGGCCCTCGCGGCGGTCCTCGCCGTGACCGGCCAGCGCCTCTCGGTCGCCGCCTTCTGGGGCCTCATCCTCACGGCGGTCATCGCCGCCGCCATCGTCGCCCAGGCGCGGCTGCGCGGTGTCCCGCCGCGTGCCGCGACCAGCGCCCTCGCGCCCGGCGTGGAGAATACCCGCTGGCTCCAGGCGCTCGAATCGGGCGGGCGCGGCACCGTCTCGATCGCCTCCACGACCGCCGCCGCCGGGGTGATCGTCTCGATCGTCACCCTAACCGGTCTCGGGATCAAGATGTCCGGGATCATCGTCGATCTCTCGAATAATGTGCTGTTCTTCACCGTCATCTTCGCCGCGATCGCCGTCTGGGTCCTGGGACTCGCCGTGCCGGTGACCGCCTCCTACATCATCGCGGCGGTGATGATCGTCCCGGCGCTGACCCAGTTAGGCGTCGAGCCCGCCGCCGCGCACATGTTCATCTTCTACTATGCCGTCCTGGCCGATGTCTCCCCGCCGACCGCCCTCGCGCCGTTCGCGGCGGCGGCGATCACCGGTGGTAGCCCATTCCGCACGACGATGATCGCCTGGAAATACTGCCTCCCGGCATTCCTGGTGCCGTTCATGTTCACCCTCAGCCCGGACGGCGCGAGCCTACTGATGATCGGCGGCGTCCCGACGATCATCTGGACGTTCATCACCGCCTGTGTCGCCGTCGCCGCGCTGGCGATCACCTTCGGCGGCTGGTTTATTCGCCGCGCCGCCTGGCCGGAGCGGATACTGGCCGGGTTCGCCGGTCTGGCCCTCCTCTACGCCGATCCGCGCTTCGACATCGCCGGGTTCGTCCTGCTCGGCCTCGCCGCCGCCGTCCACCTGCTCGTCACGCGCGGTGGGCCGGTCGCGCCGACGGTCGCGTTAGAGGGAAACCGGCACTGAAGTACCGGCTACCACTGCGTCTACAATCGTCAATGACTACTTCTCATTATCCCCGGCAAAAAAGCAGCGCCTGTGAACCACGCAACACCAAGCAACGCAGCTTCATTCAAACCATAGGGATACACGTCGCGGGCGTGGCGGCTTCATGGGCGAGCGCACAGCGGCCCGCATCCAGTTCGACCCGCTGGAAGATCGGGCGCAGGACGAAGCCCGCCCGCGCCAACGGCGCGCTGATGATCCGCGCGGCCCACCAATCGGCCCGATCGCTGGCCGGATCGGTCGCGCTCTCCCGCGTCCAGAGGTTGTAGACCACGGCGGTCCCCGCGATTAAGGCCGCGATCTCCGCACCCTCGGTTCCGTAATAATGCGGCTCGACACCGTAGGCCAGCGTCGCGGCCAGTTCGCCGCCTTTATAAACATCGAAACGCATCATCATCCTTGTCCTTGCGCGGGTCCCGAACGAGGGCGGGGTGTACCCGAATCATTTCGTCTCGTTCAGGATACCGGGCGCGCGGACGATCGGGAATCCCCCGTTCGCGTGGCCCGTCTCTCCCTCTTCTGGCTATAGGCAGGCACCAGGACCGACCCCGCGCGAACAACACGGGGCGGTACTCGTCTACCCGAATGATTAAAGGTGCAGGAGGAATGACCCGCTAGCGTGCCAGGGGTGGCACGCCCATGCCTATTGGCGCGTCGGCGGCGCGGCGAGGCGAGGACACGCAGCGACCGCACCGCCCTCAGCCGAGCGCGGTTGCCAGCTCGATCGTGTCACCGAACTCGATCAGCCCGGCACCGGGCGCATCCCCAGCGGCGGAATCGTGCAGAAACGCCACCTCCCGCTCCCACTCGTCGCCATGACCGGCCGATGAGACATTCGCCTCGGTCAGTTCGATGATCGCCTGTGTGGTGATCACCGCGTCGGCACCGTCGGTAATGAAATCGTGTGTCATTGTCCTGTCCTGACCGTAGCACCAACCTTGCCAGCCGCAGACTTGGCATGACTCGTGCCACCGGTCTACAAACGGTCGAAAAAAGAACAGGCACGGCCGAGGAATTCGCTATATCATCGCCGTCTGTTGGGCGTTTAGGGGGGGCCGTCCACATCCGGGCGGCGCAAGAGGTAGAGGGGGAGCGCCCGGCGTTGGAGCCAGGAGGAATAGGTGACCTCCTCGACGATCGCGAAGTCGGGCAGCGGGTCGCTGGCGACCACATAGCTGGAATCGGTGGCGGGCGCGAACAGGCCGGTCCACCAGGGCCGACCGGGCCACCACGGCCCGTCGGGCGTGCGCGGCGCGATCCGATTGGCTTGCGAGTATTCGTAGAGGTGATACCCATCCCACGACGTCCCCGCGTCGAGCCGGGTGTTGGGGATCCCCAGGGCATTGGCCCGCGCGGCGAGGTCCCAGGTCGCCTGCTGGAAAACGAGGAAATCGCGCGTACCGATGATCGCGAAGAGGGCGAAGGCGACGACGACGACCCAACCCAGCGGCAGGAGCGGGCGGAGCCCCCGCAACGCCCAGAACCCGAGTAGGATGCCGAACGGGAGGAGCGGCAGCAGATAGCGGTCGAGCGAGCCGTCCCAGGTGCGGAACGAATACGAGGCGGGCAGGATACCGAGCGCTTGCCAGAGCCCGATCGAGAGGAGGAGCCCGGCCCGCGCGCGGTCGGGTGTCGCGCCCCGCAGGGCGAAACGGCGACTGAGGGCTAGCCCGAGGAGGAGCGTCCCGACGGCACAGGCAATGGTGAACCCCCAGGCGAAGGCCCCGCCGAGGAGCGCGGGGCGCGCACCTTGCAGGTCATTCGGGCCAAGCCCGTAGAGATTGACGAACTGCGGCACATACGGCATCAATCGCCCCTGCGCGGCGAAGGCACCGACCCCGGCCATCACCAGCGCCACCCACACGCAGAAGAGCACCCAACCCCGCGGCGCGCCGACATCGACTAGGCGGGGGAGGCGTGGCAACGCGGCCAGGGCCAGCGGCAAGGCGAAGAAGCCGAGATAGAGCGCCGCGATCACCAGCAATTGCCAGACGAGGTCGCGCGTGCCGCTCCACCCCGCGTCCCGCACCGACTGCACGAAATCGCCCTGCCGGAAGGGGATACCGTTGATATATTTGAGCCAGAGGAAGTAGAGGATCGCGGTCAGCGCGGGCAACGCGACGACCCGCACGAGGGCCGCGAACGCCTCGCGGAGCGAGCGGGGCCGCCGACACAGCGCCAGATACACGACAACCGCCAGCGGGATCAGCGCCCCTTGCTGGCGGATCAGGAACGCGAGCGACGCGGCGACGGAACCGAGCAGCAACGCCCGCGCGCCGAGCGGCCCCGGTCGCAGGCCGCGCACGTATCCGTAGGTGGCGATCAGCAGCAGGGCGACGAACTGCGGGTCGGTCATGAAGCTGAAGCTGAGGACGAACGCCAGCGGGTGGAACAGGAACGCGGCCATCGCCAGGGCGCTCGCGGCGCGCCCGAGGCGCAGTTCCCGCCCGAGCCCATAGCACGCCACGCCGCCGAGCAGGGTCAGCGCGAGGCTGGAGACGCGCAACGCGCCGAACGATGGCCCGAACGGCAGGGCGAAGAGCGCCCCCCAGAAGACCTGGAAGATCAGCGTTACGA
Source organism: Thermomicrobiales bacterium (assembly GCA_036563365.1). Lineage (GTDB taxonomy): Bacteria > Chloroflexota > Chloroflexia > Thermomicrobiales > CADCWN01 > CADCWN01. The sequence continues at coordinate 1,255 of DATCMP010000668.1, read as the reverse complement.
CCGATAGGTCGATGATCGCGAAGCGCCCCTCGCGCACCAGGATCTCGACCGAGCGGATATAGACCCAATCGTCGCTCACCGGGGCCGGGGTCAGCGTGGGCACAACGCAGGCGCTGAGCACGAAGAGCAGCAAGACACCCAGCGCCGCCCAGTGCCGCCGCACGCCGACGAGCAGGCCGTACTCGACCGGTCGCCGCGCCGACCCGATCATCGCCGATGCTGTCACGAATCCTCCCACCACTCACGCACAGGACAAGAACGCATCCCGCTCACTCGCGCCCGCCAACCCGCTGACAACCTGTGGCCGGTACCGTTGTGCCCTCTCGCTTGCACATCTCATGCCATTCGGCCTCGCCCACCCGACCGAGGCACCGACCGACCGCTATGGCTGTGCGGGACAAGCTTTGCACAACGCACAGGATGGAACCGCCTTGGCGGGCGAAATACTCTGCCCCGCCCCGCTCGAACATGCAACACCGACCGCCAGAATAGCCGTTCCGGGGCCAATTGACCTGTCTGTTGACCGCAGCAACACCCTATTGACCGTTACCGCCCATACTTTGCACATGGCGGGCGCGACCGCGGTGGATGGTTCACCGGGGGAGCGCCCAGAGCAGCCAGGCACAAAGGAGGACGAGCGATGGTGTTCAAGAACTCGCAGGAAAAGATGGCCTTTGAATTGGCCGCCGGCATGGACGCGGAGCAGCAATTACTCCAGGGGATGCAGCAGTTCCGGCAGATCGCCAGCAACCCGCAATTGCAGCAACTCCTCGACCGGCACATCGAGCAGACCCAGCAGCAGATCCAGCAACTCCAGCAGGCGGCGGGGATGCTGGGCGGGCAACAGCAGGCGACGTGCCAGGCGGCGCGCGGCCTCGTCGCCGATGGGCAGATGATCGTCGAGCAGTGCGCCCTCCCCGAAATGCGCGACTGCGCGATCGGCGCATCGTGGCTTAAGGCCGAGCACTTCGAGATGGCGTGCTATCGCGGGATGATGATGGCCGCGCAGGCGCTCGGCCAACAGGAACTGCAGCAGACGATCCAGCAGATCCTCCAGCAAGAGGAACAGACCGCCCAGCAGATCGAGCAGGCGATGCCCCAGATCCTCCAACAGTCGCTGCAAGCCGAAACGGCGATGGCCTAACCGCAGAGAAACGGGTTCACCGCAGAGCCGCAGAGACACGGAGGGCCGCAGAGACGAAGGCGAATTCACGCCAAGACGCGGAGCAAAAGAGGGGCGCGGGGTACGAGAAAG
>DATCMP010000490.1:0-4078 GCA_036563365.1 Thermomicrobiales bacterium | reverse complement strand
GGATCGTCGAATCTGATGAAGATGTGCTGCTGTATGAGGTCGGGCATATCTCCGGCGCGGTCAAGATCGATTGGCACATCGATCAGCAGAGCCAGGTCGTGCGCGACTTCATTACGAAGGAAGAGTTCGAGCAACTGCTGTCCTCGCGCGGGATCGGCAATGACACCACGGTCGTCTTCTACGGCGACCGCAACAACTGGTACGCGGCCTATACCTACTGGCTCTTCAAGATGTATGGACACAAAGATTGCCGATTGATGAATGGCGGTCGCGCGAAGTGGGAGGCGGAGAAGCGCCCCTACACGCGCGAGGTGCCGACCTATCCCGCCACCACCTATACCGCGCAGGAAGCGGATCTCTCGATTCGCGCCTTCCGCGACGAGGTGCTGGCGCACATGCAGGCGGGCAAGCCGCTGATCGACGTGCGTTCGCCGCAGGAATATACCGGCGAGGTCATCCACATGGCGAATTACCCCCAGGAGGGGGCGCAGAGGGCGGGCCATATCCCCACCGCGAAGAATATTCCCTGGGCCACCGCCGCCAACGAGGATGGTACCTTTAAGAGTGCCGACGAGTTGCGCGAGATCTACGGCGGCAAGGGGATCACGCCGGATCAGCCGGTGGTGGCCTACTGCCGGATCGGGGAGCGCAGCGCGCACACCTGGTTCGTGCTGACGCAGCTGCTCGGCTACCCGGATGTCCGCAACTACGATGGCTCGTGGACCGAGTGGGGTTCCCTCGTCCGCGCCCCAATCGAGAAGGGCGCGGGCACGGCCAAGTAGCGATCGGCCGACCAACCGAACGATCGGACGCGGATGCCGCGCGGGCTGGAATAGCCCGCGCGGCATCCGGCGTTAACCGGATGTACCGTATACTTATGCGCGGTACGACGCCCCACGGTAGGGGAACGTCGATACGCAGCGGCGCGCGCTATTCGCTGTGCGACACTCACCACTCAGCGACCGAAAGGAGCGATCGTGGATCGCCAATCGCAGATCGAATTTATCCTGGACCACTACGAGAATCCCCGCAATCACGGGAAACTCGACCCCGTTGATGTTGTCTCCGATGGCGGAAACCCCGGCTGCGGCGATATCGTCACCATCTACCTGAAGGTTGATGACGATGAGCGGATCGAGCATGTCACCTTCGAGGGTCAGGGCTGCACGATCAGCCAGGCGGCGGCCTCGCTCGTTACCGAGATGGTCACCGGCAAGCCGCTCGATGAGGTGCTCGAACTGGACTACGACGCGATCATCGACGAGCTGGGCCGTGAGGTGGTGATGAGCCGCCCGCGCTGTGCCACGCTCGCGCTCGGCACCATCAAGGCCGCCGCCGCCTCCTATAAGAAGGGCGAACGAACCGCCAAGATGGAAGTGTGAACGAGTGGGCGTAGCGGGTGCGTGACCCCCGTCTACGCAAGGGATGAGGGCGAGCGGGCTGGTGGAAGAGAAGACCAGCGAGCGATGAGGCAATACCGGCAAACGGGATTGTCTCGCTCATCGCATCTACTCGCCCGCTCACCTGCATCCCTTGCGTAGCCGGGGGCCACGCGCCTTCGGCCCCTGCGTAGTCGGGGGACACGCGCCCGCTGCCGTCCGCCTGGATGAGCGCCCAGAACGGGGTTACGTCCTCACCGGGATCGGTGGTGAGGCGCTTCGTGCCGCTGCCATCGACATTGATCACATAGATATTGCTATTCCCCTCACGGTCTGAAGAGAAGATGATTTTCGTCCCATCAGGTGACCACGACGGATCGGTGTTGACCGCGATCGAGTCGCGCGTCAGGCGCACCGGATTCGAGCCATCGAGGTTCATCACGTAAATATCGCTGGTGATCCCCGTCTGGTCAGTGCCGCTTTGCACGGCATAGGCGATCTTCCGGCCATCGGGCGAAACATTCGGCAGGGTATCGTACGACTTCGAGTTCGTCAGACGCCGCACCCCCGTGCCATCGGCGTTCATGATGTAGATCTGCGACGTCCCGCCCTCGCGATCCGAGGCGAAGACGATCTGCTTACCATCCGGCGTGAACGAAGGCCAGCCATCCAGCGCGGGATTCGTGGTGAGACGGGCGATCTTTTCCTGCTCGCCATTCACGCTCATCCGGTAGAGTTCCCACTCCCCATCACGGTCGGACGCGAGGATCATCGACTGACTATCGGGTGCCCAAGCCCAGACATTGTTCCAGGCGTTCGTGTTGGTTAGCCTGACAATGTCGGCACCGGTGACGTCGGCGCGGAACACCTCGTGATGGCCCTCCCCTTTCCGCCCACCGCCGGTAGCCGTGTGATCGAGATGCTCACCGGGCGCGACCGAGGAAAAGACGAAAAATTTCCCATCCGGTGAGACGCGGGGCCCCCAACTGTGGCCGCGCGTGAAGGTCAGCTGGCGCTGGCCGCTACCATCGGGGTTCATGATGTAAATCTGCGAATCGTGCACATCGTTGCGGTGCGAGGAGAAGAGGATCACCTCTCGCTTTCCGGCACCCCCGGGTGTCGCGCCGACGTTCCCCGCGAGGCTGGGGGTGGCGGCAACGGGACGCACCGCCGTGGCCGATGGGGCAACGTTGCCGCTCGGCACCGTCGGTGAAGGGGGCGCGACAGTCGGCGTGATCGGCGGCGCGGCGATCACCGTTGTGCCTTCGGGGGTGGGCTTAACGGCAACACTTGTCGGTTCTACACCCGCGCCGCCGCTGTCGCCGGTGACGAGGACCGCCCGCGCGATCAGCATGCCGACCAAGGCCAGCAACACAGCAACGCCGCTTAGCACGATCGCCAGCCCTTTGCGGGAGCGGGCTGACGGCGGCGGCGGGGGTGGCGTGGTTATGGGAATAGAGGCCGAACCGCCTGTATAGCCGCCACTCCCTGCGGTGACCAATGGCAATGAGGTCTGCGAACCGGATGGGTCGGCGGGCACCGGCGTGAGATGGGGCAGGGACGGGATCGGCGTTCGGCCAGAGAAGGTTGTCGGGAGCGCGAAGAGGGTAGGGCTTTGCCCAGGTACGGCCAGTGCTTCGTGCAGCGCGCCGAAGAGGGCCGCACCGCTGGGGTATCGCTCATCAGGGCGCTTCGCCAAAGCGCGGAGTAGGACTGCCTCAACCGCCTCGTTGAGCGTTGGATTGAGGGTGCGCGGCGGCGGCGGCGGCGTCCCGGCGTGGCGGATCAGGATGGTGAGCGGGGTATCCGACGTGGTTTCGGCGCGGAACGGCGTGCGGCCGGTGAAGAGTTCGTAGAGGATCACCCCGAGCGAATAGAGATCCGCCCGCCCGTCGAGCGGCTGCCCCTGCGCTTGCTCCGGCGACATATACTCCGGCGTGCCGATGATCGCATTGGCGAGCGAAAACGAGGTGTCGGCGTTCTCCTGATCGAGGATCTTGGCGATGCCGAAGTCGGTCAGATACGGATAGCCGCGCGGCGTCAGCAGGATATTCTGCGGCTTGACATCGCGATGGACGACACCCTGCCCATGCGCGAAATCGAGCGCCCCCGCGACCGCTTCGAGGATACCAAGCGCCCGCTCGGTGTAGAGTTCGCCGCTGCGGCGCTGCTCGGCGAGGTATTCGTGGAGATTGCCGCCCTCGATATATTGCATGACCAGGAACACGGCCCCGTTCTGATCACCAACATCGTAAACCGGCAGGATGTGTGGGTGTTGCAGTCGCGCCATCGAGCGGGCCTCACGCTGGAAGCGCGCGGTGTATTGCGGATCGTGCGCCAGCTGCGCCGTCAGCACCTTGATCGCGACACTCCGCCCGAAGACCGGATCGAGCGCGCGATACACGGTGGACATCCCGCCACGGCCAAGCCAACCCTCGATCCGATAGCGGCCGAGCATCCCGCCCACCAGGCTGTCCATCTTGCACCTTATTCATTCTCGCGACGACCTATTCTTCTATCCTCTCATGCAAGTTTACGTCAAACAAGGGGGGATGTTTCCTCGATTGACAGGGTCTATTCAAAGTCAGGGTGAAGCCCCTCCGGTATGATGCGGTTGCTTGACGACCGCTCACCCCGGAGGAGTGCCATGGATAATAGCACCCGCGTGCCGCCCCTGGCGGTGTACCTGGCCACGATCC
>DATCMP010000474.1:0-2022 GCA_036563365.1 Thermomicrobiales bacterium | reverse complement strand
GCCTCGAATGGCTCTTTCGCCTCGCCATCCAGCCCTGGCGCTGGCGGCGGCAACTCCACGCCGCGCGTTTCTTCCCGCTGATCGCGCGCCACGCCCCGCGCGAACGCCGACGCGCGGCGGAACGTTCCTCGCGCCAGGGTCGTTAGAACAACGAGAACCAGAGTATTTCCATCGCCCGCAGCGTGCGTGATCCGCACGTCCCCTGCGATACTTGTACCTTGCGCGTGCGCCCGACGCTGCGCCGTACTGCCGTTGAAAAGAGGCTTCTGTGAGTAGACCTGTACCGTCGACCCGCCACCGGCGAACCGGCCCTATCCTCGCGAGTTTGTTCCTGACACTCAGCATCCTCCTTTCCGCCTGCACGATCCCCGGCACACCGATCGAATTGACACCAACGGCGACACCACCTGCGGCATCGCCGACAACGGTGGCAGCGACAAATACGCCAGCCCCAACCACACAGGTCAACACCCCGCGTGCGAGCGCGAGTGCAGCCGCGATCGCCAGCCCGACAACCGCCGCACCGCGCACACCGACGGGGGGTGCGGCCACACCGCCAGCGAACGCGACGCCGACGCGCGGCACACCGTCGCCGGGACGCGGCACCGCGACGCCAACCAGGGGGCGCGGCACGCCCGGCGCGACACCGACCGCGCGGGAACCGTTCACCGCCACCAAGGACGAGCCTTGCCGCGACGCCGATCTGGAGCAAGCGCCGCTGCCCGAGAAGGCGGCGACCGTCGCGACGATCGAACAGGCGTACCGCTGCCTGCTGCTGCACTACGTCGATCACAAAACGACGCTCGATCATAAGGTGCTGCTCAATGGGGCCTGGGACATTTTCCGGCAGGCCGGTTTGCCCGCCGCCGATACCGCCCCGCTCGTCCTGACCGGCGACCGCGAAGCTGATTGGCAGGTTTATCAGGGGCGCTATAACGGACTGGTACAGAAGTACGGCCGCGCGATCGATACCAGTCTATTGGCGCGGGTGGCGATCGACGGGATGGCCCGTAGCCTCAACGATAATCACGTCGCCTATCTCGACCCGAAGCTCTGGCGACGGTTCCAGCTCGAGCTCTCCGGCGAGAACAAGGAGATCGGCCCAGGCTTCAACCTGGGGATCGATGATGCGAGCGGCAAGTTCTTCCTCTACGAAGTCTATCCCAACACACCCGCCGCCCAGACCGGACTGAAGGCGGGCGACATCATCGAGCAGGTTAACGGCAGCCCGGCCAGCAAAGGGACCGGGAATCAGGGGCTCTACGACTTGCTGACCGGTCCGGTCGGCACGAAGGCGACGGTGAGCGTCACCCGTCCAGCCACCGGCGCGAGGGTGAATGCCCAGCTCAGCATCGTCGAGTTCAGCGTACAGAATATCGAGTCGCGGGTCATCGATGGCACGGTCGGGTACATCAAACTCCGCGCCTTCAGCATCAATGCCGATGAAGAGTTCGACAAGGAGCTGGCGAAGCTCCAGGCCCAGGGGATCACCTCGCTGATCTTCGATGTGCGGCAGAACGGCGGCGGCTCGACCGACGCGCTCGCCCATATCCTCAGCCACTTCAGCCACCAGGGACCGCACGCGATCACGATCGACGAAGATGGCAAGCGCGAGGAAGAGAATCCCGATCCGGCGGTGCCGCTGCTCGGTCTGCCGTGGGTCGTCCTCTGCAACAACGTCTCAGCCTCGTCCGCCGACATCACCGCCGCCTTCGCGAAGGCGCGCGGCGGCCACCTGATCGGTGAGAAGAGCTCGGGCTCCCTCGGGGCTGCGCTCGTCTTCGAGCTCGAAGATGGCAGCGCGATGGAGATCACCGTCGCGCGCGTCCTCGGCCCGAACGGCGAGGCGATCAACGAGGTCGGCGTAACTCCGGACGAGGTGGTCACCCTCACACCCGCCGATCTCTCCGGCGGCAACGATCCGCAACTGGCGGCGGCGCTGACCTATCTCAAGACACGCTGATCAGGACGACAAGCAAGAACTGACCCAATGGAGTGCGAGCGATGCCTGTAGGGTTCGCC
>DATCMP010000473.1:0-11284 GCA_036563365.1 Thermomicrobiales bacterium | reverse complement strand
TTCTGCCCGTAGGATAGTCGTGGGTCGTGAGTCGTGGGTCGTGAGAGAGGCGATGTCAAGAGAAAAGCTATCGCTCCCCGCGAACCTTCTCACGACTCACGACTCACGACTCACGACCCATGACTTACCGACCCACGACTTACCAAGGAGGTACCCCGATGTCCACCTTCGTCCTCGTCCCGGGTTTCTGGCTCGGCGGTTGGGCCTGGCGCGATGTCGCCGCGCCGTTGCGCGCGGCGGGGCATACCGTTTACACACCCAGCCTGACCGGGCTCGGCGAGCGGGTCCACCTCGCCAGCCCGGCGGTGAACCTGGAGACGCACATCACCGATATCGTCAATCTGCTGCACTTCGAGGAGTTGCACGACGTGATCCTCCTCGCGCACAGCGGCGCGATGCAGGCCGTCACCGGGGCGGCCGACCGTGTCCCGGAACGGATCGCCCGGCTCGTCTACCTCGACACCGGCCCGCTGCCGAACGGCATGCCCCAGGCCGACTTCGGCCCGCCCGAACAGCGCGCCCGCGACGAGCAGATCGTCGCAGAGCAAGGCGACGGCTGGCGGCTCCCATTCCCCGGTCTGGACACCTTGAGTCAGCAAGCCAGCCTCGCCGGGATCGATGAAGTCACACGCGGGCGCATGCGCGCCCTCGCCGTGCCGATGCCGTGGTCGCTCGCGACCGATACGCTGCACCTGACCAATCCCGCGCTGGCGACGCTGCCGAAGATCGGCATCCTCAACTCGTTCACCGAGGCTGACGTTCGCCAGATGATCGCCGCAGGGATCCCCGCCTTCTCGCTGATGGCCGGCCCGGAGTGGCGCTTCGTCGAGCTCCCCACCAGCCACTGGGCGATGTTCTCCGCGCCCGCCGAACTCGCCGCTATCCTGCTCGACGCGGCGGCGGGGCGGGTTTGAGTCGGCAGTTGGTGGTCGGTAGTTGGTAGTCCTCGGTAGACGGTGGTCCGTAGTCCGTAGTCCGTAGTCCGTAGTCCGTAGAAGGTTTGTTGCTGGCACAGAGCCATATCGCCATCGTGCAGCTACTACGGACTACGGACCACCGTCTGCCGACTATTCTCTACTCACCAGCGCGCAGTAACGCCCCGACCGGTGTTGTCACCGGCCGGGGCGCAGGGAGGGGGAGGCGATGAGGGTGTAGAAGAGGTGGAAAGGGGAGTAATAGACCTCCTCGTTGGGGGGCGAGGAGGGTAAAGTCCTGAACATTTGGTGACCGGCTGGCGATCTCGCCTCGAACGCTCCGCGCCGGTCACCGTTCGTATGCTGTTAACTATACCCAGCGACGGTGAGTGGACGATGAGAGGAAAATGAGAAATCGATGAGAGAATAGTGGGCCGAGTGGGCGAGTGGCAAAGTGGGCCGGAGGTCGAGAAGGGGCCGCTCCCCGCCGCCCTCCGTGTCCCCACGTCTCCTGTTCCGCCCCCGCTCGCCCGCTCGGCGACTCCCCCCACTCGCACCTATGCCCGCGTCGCCGTCACCTCCAGGAACTCCCCATCGAGTCGCGTCATGCCATCGTCGGCGCGGTTGTTCTCGCCGAAGAATTGCTCAAGATCGTGGCGCAGCGCGGCCTGTCGCGCGGCGTCCAGGTTCGCATAGGCGCGCTGAATCACGCCGAGGTGGGCGATGTAGAGATCGGCGACCTCCCGCGGCCCGAAGGGGAACACGAGTGTCAGGGTTCGCACGGTCGCGCGGAAGTCTGCGACGCCCGCGCCGAGATACGCCCGCGCCGATCCGTCGACACCCCAAAGGACCGGCGGTGGCAGGTTCGGCGGCAACGGCGCATAGCGACATACCAGCAGGAAGAGTTGGCCGATCAGGCCGCGCGGCGTCCAACTCAGCAGCGCGATCCGGCCACCTGGGCGACAGACACGCACCAGTTCCGCCGCCGCCCGCTCCGGCTGCGGCGCGAACATCACGCCGAATGCGCTGGCGACCAGATCGAACGCCCCAGCTGGGTACGGCAACGCTTCCGCATCGCCCTCATCGAACTGTATCGTCAATCCCGCCGCCAGTGCCCGATCGCGCGCCTGCGCCAACAGATTCGGCGCGAAGTCGAGCCCGGTCGCGCTCGCCCCGAGCCGCGCGGCGGCGAGCGCAATGTTGCCGGTGCCGCACGCCACATCCAGCACCCGCTCGTGCGCGGCAACCCCCAGGCGTCCGAGCAGTTCCTCACCCGAACCGGCCTCATACCGCGCGATCTGGCCGAAGTCCCCGCTCATCCACGTCGCTCGCATCCCCGCCTTGATCGCCGCGATCGGTGGCATCGTCGTCATCGCCATACTCCTGTCTCGCACCGCGCCGACGCCCCTCGCCGACCCTCCTCCAGGATGCCAGGTCCGGCCCGCAACCAACAGGGACAACCCTGACAAACGCCCTGACTATGAGCAAGCGGAGTAGGGTATGCCCACTGCCCGTGCTATCCTGATGTCGAGAGTGTATGTAGGAAAGCGAGAGGAATGGCCGCACAGACCACACCGACATTCGCTGGCCTCCTGCGTGAGTTCCGTGAGCGGGCGGGGCTCACCCAGGAGGAACTGGCCGAGCGTGCCGAACTCAGCACCGACGCGATCGGGCTCTTGGAGCGTGGCGCGCGGCAACGACCCCAGCACCATACGGTGCAGCGACTGTCGGCGGCGCTCGAATTGGCCGATGATGATCGCGCACGACTCGCGGCGGCGGCACGACTCGCGCGACCTGGTGCGGCCCGTGCGGCCACTGCGCCTGTCTACGTCGCCCCGCCACCACCGCCGACAACCTTCGTCGGTCGCGCCGCCGCGCTGGGCGACCTCACACGCCTGCTGGACGATCCGGCGGTGCGCCTCATCACCCTCACCGGGCCGGGTGGCGTCGGCAAGACCCGCCTCGCGTTGGAGTTGGCGGTACGGCTGGCCGATCGATTCGCCGCCGGGATCGCCTTCGTCCCGTTGGCGTCGCTCCAGGAACCGGACGGCCTCCTCGGCGCGATCGCCCGGACGCTCGGTAGCGTCGAGCGCGGCGACCGCACGCCGCTGGCGACCCTGACGGCGCAGTTGCGCGATCGCGATCTCCTCCTCATCCTCGATAACTGCGAACACCTCCTTGCGGCGGCGGCATCGCTGGCCGATCTCTCGCTCGCCTGCCCGCAACTCGTTGTGCTCGTCACCAGCCGCGCGCCGCTGCGTCTCCGCGCCGAGCGCCAATATCCGGTCGCGCCGCTGCCGCTGCCGAACCGCACCGATACCGCCCCGTGGGAATCGTTGGCCGACCACCCGGCGATAGCCCTTTTCACCCAGCGCAGCCAGGCGGTCGCGCCGAACTTCGCGCTCACCCCGACGAACGGCGCGGCGGTCGCGGCGATTTGCCGCCGCCTCGATGGGTTGCCGCTCGCCCTCGAACTCGCCGCCGTGTGGAGCAAAATCTTGCTGCCAGCGGCCCTCCTGGCACGCCTGGAACGGGCATTACCGTTGCTGACCGACGGGCCGCGCGATCTGCCCGCCCGTCACCGCACCCTGCGCGACACGATCGCCTGGAGCCACGACCTCCTGGCTCCGCGCGAACAAACCCTCCTGCGCCGTCTCGCCGTTTTCGCGGGCGATTGGTCCCTCGCCGCCGCCGAGGCGGTCTGCGCCGATCCGACCGAGGATACGACGCTGCTACCGACGGCGATCCTGCCGACCCTCGCCACGCTGATCGACGCGAGTCTGGTTGACGTGCCACCGGCCGCCAGCACGGCTGCCGCCGTGCCGCGCTACAGTCAGTTGGCGACGATCCGCGAATATGCCGCCGCGCGTCTAAGGGAGAGCGGCGAAGAGGAACCGCTACGCCATCGCCACGCCGACTATTTCCTCGCGCTGGCGGAGGAGGCGCAAGGCCACCTCGTCGGTGCCGAGGAAGCGAAGTGGTTAGCGCTGCTGGATGCGGAGAGCGTGCATCTGCACGCCGCCGTAGATTGGACGATCGCGCGGCGGATGGCAACACAAGCGGTGCGCTTCGCGGCGGTCCTCTGGCGTTTCTGGGCCGCGCGCGGCTATCTCGGCGAGGGACACCACCGGCTAGGGGCGATCCTGGCGCTGGCGGCGGAGGATACGTCCACGCCCCCGCTGCACCGGGCGATGCTCTTGCACGTCACCGCCAACCTGACCCGCAGCCTGGGTGACTATCCGCGCGCCCAGGTGCTCTACGCGGAGTGCCTGGCGATCCGGCGTGAACACCATGATCAGAAAGGGATCCTCGGCGCGCTGCACAATCTCGGGCTGGTCGCCCACGAGCAAGGCGACGGCGCGAGCGCCCTCCGCCTGCACACCGAAGCCCTGGCCCTGGCCCGCGCGCTCGACGATCGGTACGGGATCGCCTATATCCTCGCCACTTTCGGCGAGACGATCCAGGCCAGCGGCGACCTCGACCACGCCGCCGCACACTACGCCGAAAGTTTGGCCGTCTTCCGCGAGATCGCGCATACCTGGGGGATCGCGCTGGCCCTCACCCGCCTCGGCGACATCGCCCTGGCGCGTGGCAACCCGGAACTCGCCGCCGCCCAACAGCGCGAGAGTTTGGCCCTCAGCGCCACGCTCGGCGATCCGAGCTCCAGCGCCGAGCCGCTCGAAGGTTTGGCCGCGGCCCTGGCGAGCACCGAGCCCGCCCTCGCCGCGCGACTCTTCGGCGCGGCAGCGACGCTGCGCGACCATCTCGGTATCCCGCGGCCCGCCGTCCGCCGCGCCCTGCACGAGCAACGCCTCGCCGCCACCCGCGTCGCACTCGGCGAAACCGCATTCGCCGCCGCCCGTGCCGCCGGTGCGGCCCTTACCCTCGACGATACGCGCGCCCTGATCGCGGCCACGGAGCACTGAGGCACGAAGGGGATGAAGTACGAAGGACGAACGATGAACTACGAACTACGAACAATTTGCGTTCGGCATTCCTATTGTATCGGCGATTCCCGCCTAAAGGGATAGCCAGCATTGCTACTTCGTAGTTCGTCGTTCGTACTTCGTACTTCCGGCTACGCCCGCTCATCCCCGCCGATGACCGCGTCGAACGCCCGCAGCCGCAGCCCGCTCGGCACCAGCCCGATCCCCCGGTCGCGGAGGGCACAGGCCAGCGGATGGGACCACTGGCCGACCCGCCCGATCTGCCGCGCCTGTCGCTGAATCCGGGCCGTGCGCGGTCGTCGGCGCGCCTCGTAGCGTCGCAGCGCGACCGCCACATCGGTCGCCTCGCGCAGGCACGCGGCGAGGATCACCGCATCCTCGATCGCCTGGCACGCCCCCTGACCCAGGTTCGGCGTCATCGCATGCGCCGCGTCGCCGAGTAACGTTACCGGTCCCGCGCCCCAGCGTGACAGCGGCGGTAACTCCTCGATGTCGTTCTGCAAGAGGGTGGCCGGATCGGTCGACGCCAACAGGCCGGGGACCGGGTCGGCCCAACCGCCGAATAACCGCGACAGTTCCTCCAGGCGCGATCCCGGCGAGCCGCCCCGATCACCCCCGGCGGGCGCGTTGCGCGTGGCGAAATAATAGACACGGTCGGACCCGATCGGCGCGAGACCGAAGCGGAGGCCGCGTCCCCGGAGCTCGCCCCACAGCGGCACGCGCGCATGGTCGTACGGCACAACCGCCCGCCAGGCGGTATAGCCCGCGTAACGCGGCGCGGGGCCGCCGAACAGGTGCTGGCGCGTCACGGAGCGCAGCCCATCGGCCCCGATCAGCAGATCGCCGCGCGCCTCACACCCATCGGCGAAGCGGGCGACGACCCGCCCGGCGGCATCCGGCGCGAACGCCCGCAACCGGGCGTCGTATCGGATCACGCCCTGGCCCAGCGCCTCGGCCAAGAGCGCCCCGAACTCCGCGCGGTGGACCACCACGATCGGCGCGCCGAACCGCGCCTCCAACGTCGCCGCGGGGAGGGTCACCAGGTGCCGCCCCCGCCAGTCGGCGATCGCGCCGCCGTGCCGATCGACGGTACCCAGCGCGCGCACCGCCGCACTCAGCCCCAGTCGGTCGAGCCCCCTGATCGCGTTCGGCCAGAGGGTCAGCCCCGCCCCCACCTCGCGCGGCGCGGGCGCGGCCTCATACACGGCTACGCGCGCGCCCGCGCGTTGCAGCGCAAGCCCCGCGCAGAGTCCGCCGATCCCCCCGCCGATGATGATCGCCTCGCGCTGCCCCATCGCCCACCGCCCGTCCATCAGCTCGGCCCAACAGCCCTGAACCGCGCACGCCGCGCCCGGCCCCGGCGCTGTTCATCATACCGGGTAGCGGCCCACTGGCAATCCGCGTCCGAGCGATGATCCAGCGGCCCTATCCAGCGCAGTCGGGCAAGGTGAGCGCCGCGAGCACCGACGGCACCCCGGACGATGCGTTACTATGAACGCCGCATGACCCGACGACCGGGCCAGAACCCGACGATCGGGTGAGGGGCGATGCCGACGAACACGATCATCTACATCAATGGCCCGAGCAGCGCCGGGAAGACGCAACTCGCGCTCGCCCTGCAGGAAACCTTGCCGGAACCGTATCTCTATCTCAGTATCGACACGCTGATCGGCCTGATGCCCGCCAAGGTCAACGATTGGACCGGGCAGCGCACAACGATCGGCTACAGTTTCCAGCCGACGACCGACGACGACGGGAACGCCATCTATCGGGTCGTGGCCGGTCCCTATGCGCGGCAGATCCCTCGCGCCTTCCGCGCGATCGTCGTCACCCTCGCGCAGTCCGGGCTGAACCTGATCATCGACGATATCGCCTTCGGTCGGGAGCAGGTGCAACAGTGGCGCGCGGCGCTACAGGGCTACGCCGTCCTCTGGATCGGCGTCACCGCCGCCGTCGAGACCCTGGAAGCGCGCGAACGGGCGCGCGGCGACCGGATGGTCGGCTCCGCGCGCGATCAGGCCGCCCGCGTTCACACCGGCGTCACCTACAATCTGCTGCTCGACACCACCGCCACCACGACGATCGCCGCCGTAGGACAGATCCTCGCTCACTTCCCGGCACTGAACAACGCTTAACCCGGCGCTTCAATCCGGGAGCGCCACGACCGACTCACGACTCACGTACGCCGATCTCCTTCCCCATCCGATCCCAGATATTCGCGCAGTCCGCGCAGACTTCCTCGGGGATGATCCCCAGCCGCATCAACGCCGCGAAGACCTTGCACCCCACACAGAGCCCGAACGCCGCCTCCAGTGTGGCGAACGTCGCCAACACGCCCACCGGGGCGTACGCCCCGGTGGGACGACGGAAGCCAAAGGCCAGCAGTAGCGCAGTCAGCGAGAAGCCCACCCCGATCGCCTGCGCGAATCGCTTCGGTGGCCCGGCCACGTATTTCGGCGCGAACGGCAGGCGCGGCGTCACCACGCGCGTCGCCACCTGCCTCAGCGGGCTCAACGTCGGCCCGGTCAGCGCCCGCGCCACGAAACCGTAGGCCAGCGGCACCAGCAGCCAGTGCTGGCGCGTCGCCAGCGTCAGCACCGACAACCCCACCACGCCCGCCGCGACCGTGCGCGCCGAGACCTCATTCGCCGGATGCGGGAAACTGAATACGTCGCCTATCGACATCGCCGACCGTACTCCTTCGCGGTACTACCAGCGCAACGCACCGCGCGGCACCGTGGCGTCGAACGCGCAAATACCACGAAGGGCGGGCCGAACGGCCCGCCCCTTGCAGCGTCAAAATGGTCGAGATATTCCCGCGCCAGGTGCGGTGAACGATCTTAGCGGGTGCGGGCGGCACGCAGTCGCAGCGCCATCCCGCCAGCGACGGTCACGCCGAGGGCCAGCAGACCCAGGCCGACGAGCGGCAGTCGGCTCTTCTCGGTCGCCGCCATCGCGCCGCCGCCGGTCGAGGGCATCCCGGAGACCGGGGCGTTGTCGGTGAACGCGATCGCCCGCAGGGTATTGTTGCCCACCTGACCCATCGCGAAGACGGTGTAGAGCCGCCCCGCCGCCAGCGCGGTCGGGCTGGTCGTCAGCACGGCCGTGGTGGTCCCGGTGGGGCGTACCTCGAAGGTATAGGTCCCGGCATCGACCGGCGTGTACGGGGTCGCCGCCTTGAACGCCGCATTACGGAACGGCACCGGGCCACCCTGGACCGCGACATCGACCGCCGGGGCATCCGGGGAGGCGTGGATCACGCGGATATGCGACTTGCCAGCCGCCGGGGGGGTCAGATCATCGGGGATGACCAGCGGCTCGATCCGCGCGAGCACATTCGCCGCGACGATCGTGTAGGCCCGGCCACCCTGCACCGTCACCGGCGCGGCGATGACCGCCGTGCCACCAGGGCCGGTCCCGGCCGCGAAGACCTGGATCTGATGCTGGCCTTCGGGGAGCATCGTGTAATTCGTCCCCTCGGTAAAGCGCAGATTGCTGATGGCGCGCTGACCATCGACGTAGACATCGACCGCCGGGGCATCGGGCGAAGCGTGGACGACGCGCACCATCGCGTCGGCCGCGCCGGCGGGGGTCGCCAGCGGCAAGAATGCCACCAGCGCCAGGACAACAGCGAACAGCGGAGCGAGCCTGGGGATCAACCGGGACATCGAACGCCTCCTCACTACGCACCGTCACCGCACTCGCGGCGACTTACCAACACTTGCACAGGAATCGCAAACTCTTTGCCGATAATATCACGAACCTTAATATTTGCACAGTATTTTCCAGCACTATTCCCAAATTCTCATCAATTCTTAATAAATAGCGAACAATTGATGCTTATTATCGAACATAAACGAAGTGATTTATCGACGAATACTTTTGCAAATTCAGTGCGTCACCATCATCACCCTCACAACCGCCAGGACCATAGAGGCCGTATCGTTTACGGCGAACAGAGGAATAGGGATACCGATCGCGGCGACCTCTGGTAGAATGATCTTCGCGCCCACAGGCCGATGCATCCGTGATTATGATAGCCAGCACAAGGAGCGGATCATGTACGCGCGCGCCGTGACCATCCAACTCCAGCCCGACAAGATCGCCGAGGCGGGGCACATCATGGAAGAAGTCGCCGCGTCACTCCAGGACGATCCCGGCTTCCACGAAGCGACGTTGCTGGCCGATACCACCACCGGACACGGGCAGATCATCACCCTCTGGCACTCCCAGGAGGCGCTCCAGGCGAGCGAGACGACCATCTACAAGGAGGCGATGGGCCGACTCGCCGCCACCTTCGCCGCGCCGCCGCAGCGCGCGATCCTCAACGTGATCATGCACGCGCACCGGGAAGACTGAGCGAGGCCACACGGCGCATCGCCCTTGCGTACCCCGCCCGGAGTCGCATCAGGCACAGCCGTCGCGCAATCGCTCGCCTTTCGGCACGTCGCAGGTGGGCGCGGATGGCCCGTCCGCATCGGCGTGGCGTACCGTGCACGGGCGATACGGACGCCAACGAGCGCGGCAAAGGGTTGGCGTCGCCAGCCACGATTGCGTGATGAACATCAACAGGCGGGGCGCTCGGGTTGCGCGCCACGGCAATGCTATTTCCCCTGCACAGCGGAGTCTATCGATGCGTCCGATGTCCCGCTCAAGCCCGCCATCGGCCCCGCCGGGCGTGGCTTCCGGCGATCCGCTCGTCGGCCGCGAGCGTGAGCTGACCACGTTGCGCGGGGCTCTCGAGGCAGCGGCGATAGGGCAGGGTCGCCTTTCGCTGATCGGCGGCGTGGCGGGGATCGGCAAGACCGCGCTGGCCGAGGTATTGCTCGCGGAAGCACACGAGCGCGGGGCGCTGGTGCTGGTCGGGCGCTGCTACGACCGCACCGAGACGCCGCCCTACGGCCTATTCCTCGATCTCCTGCGCGGTTATGAGCCGCCCGACGACCTGCCGCCCGCGCCCTTCTCACCCTGGCACGGCATCGATCTATCCGGGGGTCAGGGTGCGTTGTACGATCGCGTCCTCACCTTCTTTCGCGCGCTGGCCGGCCGTCAACCCCTCGTGCTCCTCTTCGATGACCTCCAGTGGGCGGATCAGGCCAGCCTCGATCTGCTGCGCGTGCTCGCTCGGTCACTCGCGGCCTGGCCGGTGTTCGCCCTCGCCACCTACCGCGCTGACGAACTCGACCGCCGCCATCCGCTTGCCGGCCTCCTGCCACAACTCGAACGCGAAGCGGGGGCGACGACCCTGGACCTCCAGCCCTTGAATGACGTCGCCATCGGCACCCTTGTGGCGGCGCGGCACCCGCTGCCGACCGCTGACGCCGCGCGCCTGGTCGCGTATCTGGCCGAGCGTTCCGAAGGCAACGCCCTCTTCGTCGCACAATTACTGCGCGCCCTGGAGGAGCAAGGGATCTTGGGGCGCGACGATCGCGGCTGGACCCTCGGCGACATCGGCAACCTGGGTCTACCGATACCGTTGCGGCGCGTGATCGAGACGCGATTGGCGCGGCTGGACGAGGCCACACGCGCGCTGCTGGAAGTGGTGGCGGTGCTCGGCCAGACGGTATCGCTGCGCCTCTGGGCCAGCGTGGCGGGGGTGGCCGTGGCGGCGGTGGAGGGCGCGACCGCGACGGCCAGCACGACCGGGCTGCTGGAAGCGAGCGCCGACGGGACGGGGGTGCGCTTCGTCCACGCGCTGGTTCGCGAGGCCGTCTACGCCGCGATCTTCCCGCCGCGTCGGCGCACCCTCCACCACGTCGCGGGCGAAGTCCTCGCCACCATCCCCGCCACCGACCCGGACGCGACCGCCTACCACTTCGCGCAGGGTGGGGATCCGCGCGCCTTCGCCTGGCTGCTCCGCGCTGCGGAGCGGGCGGAGCGGGTCTTCGCCCTGCGGATCGCTGCCGAGCGCCTGGCGACGGCGCTTGCGCTGCCGGGGGAGGATAGCGGTGTAACGGAAGGTGAGCGCGGCTGGCTGCTCCTCCGGTTGGCCCGGTTGCATCTCCACGGCGATCACCACCGGGGGCTCGCGGCACTGGAGGACGCCGAAAGGATGGGGCGAGAGCAAGGGGATCGCGCCCTGATCGCCCAGGCGCTCTTCCAACGCGGGCACCTGCATTGTCAGCACGGGCAGTTACGCCGGGGCGTGAGCGAACTCGCGACCGGCGTGGCCGCCCTCGACGCCCTATCACCCGCCGAATGGGCGCGCGCGCGGGCGATGGCAGAGCATACCGCGCTCCTCGACGTCGAGGCCGCGCGCGGCACCCTCGCCCTCTTCCTGGCGGTGACGGGGCGCTATGCCGAAGCTATGACGTTGATCGAACCACTTGCCAGCCGCCCCCACGCCACCGGGGCGCTACGTCCGTCCGACGCCCCGATCTACCAGGCGTGGGCGATCGTGCAGGGCGCAGCGGGGCGGGTGGC
>DATCMP010000467.1:0-2155 GCA_036563365.1 Thermomicrobiales bacterium | reverse complement strand
AGCGAAGAGTGGGAGGAAGTGGTGGAGAGCCAGCGTCCGGCACCGAGGCAACGCGCGCGCGACCTCGGCATCAGCTTCGGCTCGTTGCCGTCAGGACGGCAGAACGCGATCACCGATGTCGCCGGTGTGCGCGTCGGGCACGCGACGGTCCGGCGCGGCCAGGGGCCGCTGGTGCGTGGGGTTGGCCCCGTCCGCACCGGCGTGACCGCTATCCTGCCACCGGGCGACAATCCGTTCGCGCTGAAATTTCCGGCGGCGGCGGAGGTCTTCAACGGCTACGGCAAAACGATCGGGCTGGTGCAAGTGGCCGAGCTCGGGCAATTGGAGACGCCGATCCTGCTGACGAACACCCTCAACGTCGGGCGCGTCGCCGATGCCCTGGTCGGCTGGATGGTCGAGCGCCACCCGGCGATCGGCGTCACGACCGGCACGGTTAATCCGGTCGTCGCGGAGTGCAACGACGGCTACCTGAACGACATCGGCGGGCGGCATGTCGGCGAGACGGAGACGCGGACCGCGCTCGCTAGCGCCAGCGGCGGCGCGGTCGAGGAAGGCAACCTCGGCGCGGGCACCGGCATGTCCTGCTACGGTTGGGCCGGCGGGATCGGCACCGCCTCGCGGCTCCTGCCGCACCCCGAGACGCCGTGGACCCTCGGCACGCTCGTCCTGGCGAACTTCGGGTGCGCCGACGATCTCCTCATCGCGGGGGTGCCGGTGGGGCGCGGGTTAGCCCGCCCCAAGGCCGGGGCAACGCGCGAACGCGGTTCGATCATCGTCATCGTGGCGACCGACGCGCCGCTCGACGCCCGCCAACTGGGGCGAATAGCCCGCCGCGTCCCCCTCGGGCTGGCGCGCACCGGCGCGCATGGCGGGCATGGCAGCGGCGATGTGGCGATCGCCTTCTCCACCGCCAACCCGATCCCGCACGAGCCGACCGGGCCGACACGGCGGGTGACCACCCTCGACGAGGGCCATCCGGTCATCGACGAGATCTTTCGCGCGGTGATCGAGGCGACCGAAGAGGCCGTGATCAACGCCTTATGCGCCGCACAACCAACCGACGGTCGCGACGATCATCAGCGCCCAGCGCTGCCGCACGACGCGGTGCGACGGATCTTGCGACAACACGGCGCGATCGCATGAGCAGACTGCCCCGATTGCGGGGGCGGCACCATGGGGGAACAGGGACGGGAGGGGGAATTTGGCGACACGACGCGGGTTACTGATCGGGGCGCTGCTGTGCGGCGGTATCCTCGGCGGTACGCTGCTCTGGCCGGACGCTGCGGCGGCGGCGAGCACGACACCGAGCAACGTAATCCAGACGCGATCGGGCGATGGCCGCGATGCCCCCCGGCTGCGGCTGGGTCTGGTCGGGCTGCTGGGGCTTGCGCTGGTCGGCGGCGCGGTGGTCCAATATCGCTCCAGCGACAATGCCCCGCCCTATCAGCCGAAACCCCGGAAACCAAAGGTTCCGAAGGTCGTCGTCGCGCCAACCGTGACGGTGGCTACGGCCCCCGCAGCAGCGTTTCCCACCCCGACACCGTACCTCAGCAGCTCACTCCCGACGCCGGTGCCGCCGACGGTCGTGCAATGGCGAGCGAGCACACCGGCGCCGACCACGCTCGAATCGTACCGGCGACAACGCGACGGCGTGACATCGCCATCAGCCCGCGAAGCGCCGGTACTCAGTCCGGCGGAAGAAGCTTGCGCGCGCGCGGTCGCGGCGGCGCACCGCTACGATCGCCATAGTGCCGTGGAGAACTTCACCACCGCCCTGACGCTCGACCCAACGGTCAAACCATCGGTGGTCGCCAACTTCTGGGAGATGCCTGCGGGTGGTCACGCCGATCTGGCGCAGGCGTACATCGAGCGCGGGCAGCGTGTCGATGCGCGCTCGGTGGTGACGATGGCGTTGATGACCTTCCCGCACAATCGCGAGCTGGCGATCCTCCTGCACGAACTCAACGCCGACCGCTTCGAGCGGACCGCTTAACCTTGGGGGCAGGGGCCGAGGGTTGCACCACAAACCGGGCAAGGGACGCCGAGGGAACGAGGGACGCGGGGCAGGCGAGAGTATCCTCCCACACAAACGCGCAAGGCAGCGAGAGCGGCGCGGGCGGCGGTACACACCGCCGCCCGCGCCGCTTTTTCGTCG
>DATCMP010000466.1:0-1788 GCA_036563365.1 Thermomicrobiales bacterium | reverse complement strand
TGATCTCGATCAGGTCGCCTTCCTCCACCAGCGCCAACGGCCCACCGTCGAGCGCCTCGGGCGTGATGTGGCCGACGGCGGGTCCCTTCGCCGCGCCGGAATAACGCCCATCGGTGATGACCGCGCAGGTGGCGGTCAATTCCGGGCTGGCGGCGATGATCGTGGTCGCATAATACATCTCGGGCATCCCATTGGCGCGCGGCCCCTCGTAGCGGATCACCACCACATCGCCAGGTTTCACCTCGCGGTCGAGGAGCGCCTTCACCGCCGCATCTTCGTTGTCGTAGACCCGCGCCGGGCCGACATGCACATGCATCTCCTGCGGAACCGAGAAGTGCTTGATGACCGCGCCGCCCGGTGCGAGATTGCCACGCAGCACCGCGGTTCCGCCCTCCGGGCCGAAGGCGTCATCGCGCGGGCGGATGACCTCGCGCACGCCGACCTTGACATTGCTCAGGAAACCGCGTGTCTCGTAGAAGAACGCGCCCTTCTCGATCTCATCCAGGTTCTCGCCGAGGGTCTTGCCGGTGACAGTCATGCAGTCGAGATGCAGCAGATCGCGCAGTTCCAGCATCACCGCCGGGACACCACCGGCATACCACATATACTCCACGGGGTATTTGCCGGTCGTCTTGGCGTTGGCGAGGACCGGGACGTAACGGTGAATCCGATCAAAATCATCGATCGTGATGTCGATCCCGACCTCACGCGCGATTGCCGGGAGGTGGAGGAGGCTATTGGTCGAGCCACCGACCGCCGCGTGCAGGATGATCGCATTCTCGAACGCTTCGCGGGTCAAGATCTGGCGCGGGCGCAGATCCCACTCCACCAGTTTCAGGCTCTGCTTGCCGACTTGTCGCGCGACGCGCATGTGCCGCGTCAGCGAGGCGGGGATCAGCGCCGAACCGGGCAGGGCGAGGCCCAGCGCCTCCGAGAGGACCTGGCCGGTGCTGGCGCTGCCCATGAACTGGCAGGCCCCGCAGGTGGGGCAGGCCCCGTGCTGATCGCGCTCCAGCTGCTCGCGATCGAGTTCGCCGCGCTCGACCGCCGCCCCGAGCCCCCACATCTGATCGGAGGTGATATAGCCGGGTGCGTTCATCTGCGTGCCGCCCGGGAGGTGGATCGCGGGGAGATCGCAGCGAGCGATCGCCACCAGATGCGCGGGGACGGACTTATCGTTGCCGGAGAGGACGACCATCGCGTCGTGCGGATGTCCGAGCGCATGGATCTCGACCATCGCCGCCTGAATATCGCGCGAAACCAGCGAATAACTCATCCCGCTGTGTGCCTGTGCCACCCCATCGCAGATATCGGAGATATAGAAGACGCCCGGTTTCCCGCCCGCCTCGAAGACACCGTTCGAAATCTCCTCGATCAGCGGACGGAAGTGGAAGGTACCGGGGTGCCCCATCCCGTAGGCACTCTCGACCAGAATCTGCGGCTTGCCCAGGTCTTCTTCGGTCCAGTTCATCCCCAAACGCAGAGCATCGCCCTGATGGTTCACTCGCCGTAGCCGCTGGCTTCGCAATTCGCGCATCGTTCCCATCCTCGCTTCTCTGTCCCACGGCGTACGACCCATCGCGTCCTATCCACGACCTATCGTGTCCTATCATGGATAGGGGCAAGGTAGCGTGCGGACGAATAGTTGTCAAAGGGGGTACCGCTACTACTACAATAACGCCGCACGATCTCTCGTGTCATGATCGCCGGATGATCACACCCTGCAGCAGAGTATCGTGAACGGAGGTGTCCAAATGCAGGTTGCCCAGCTCACGTTCGGAACGCTGA
>DATCMP010000459.1:0-4707 GCA_036563365.1 Thermomicrobiales bacterium | reverse complement strand
TCCAGATCCCCGACCGCGCGGCGCTGGGGATGGCCCCGCACACCGACGCGGCGCGCGGCGCGTATCTCCTGCGCGACTACACGCCGGGTCAGCCGCGCGGCGGCACGATCCTGGTGCAGGGGACCCTCTCGACGTACAACGCGGTCGGGCTGCTGTCGCAACTCGACGCGGAGGGTCTGAACGTCAAGTTGATCGCGGCGGTCAGCCCCGAACTCTTCAAGCGGCAGTCGCGGGAGTATCAGGACAGCATCCTGAGCCCCGCCGATCGCCTGGACCTGACCTACATCACCAACGGCTCGCGGCGCCTGATGCGCGACTGGATCACGCACCGGTCGGCCGACGAGTATGCCCTCTCGGCGGACTTCGACAACCGCTGGCGCACCGGCGGCAGCCCCGCCGAAGTCTACGAGGAAGCCCATCTGTCGCCCGACCACATCCTGACTGGGATCAAGCGCTTCGTCGGCGAGCGTGAGCAGCGCCTCGCCGGGATCGCCAGCGCCCTGGATGCGGCTCGGTAGCGAAGTTGGTAGTCCGTAGCCCGTAGTAACTGAGCAGCAAAGAGGCGGTGCCCGATGAGCGGGCACCGCCTCTTATTTTGTCACTACTGCCTACTGCCGACTACTCGCCCGCCGGGATGAAGCGCATCGAAACCGAGTTGACGCAGTGGCGCGTGTTTTTCGCGGTCAGGCGTTCGCCGGTGAAGACGTGGCCGAGATGGCCCCCGCAGGCGGTGCAGATGATCTCGATCCGGTGGCCGTCGGCATCCGGCACGCGGGTGACCGCGCCGGGAATCTCATCGTCGAAGGCCGGCCAGCCGCAATGCGCGTCGAACTTGCTCTCAGAGCGATACAGTGGCGTCTCGCAGCGTCGGCAGACGTAGACACCCTCTGCGTAGTGGTCGTCGTACTCCCCGGTAAACGGGTATTCGGTCCCCTTATGGACGATGACGCGCTCTTCAGCCGGGGTGAGCGTATTTAACTTGACCATCTCGTACCTTCTCCCTTGAAGTCAATGACTACACGATGAAGTATACCGCGTTCGCTTGGCGCGATGGCGCAGATGCCGTATCGTGCGCGCAGCGACGGCACGGGGGTACGTCTCACTGGTTGACACCGTGTGCTTGCCGTCAAGGGTAGGAGGGCCGATGACCATGTCATCCGAACCGTTAGGCGCGACCGGTATTGCCGGGGAATCACTGGTGATTATGCCACCGATTGATCAATCGCGGCATCGAGCGCGACCTGTTGGCTGAGACCGAACGGGCCGGTACCGGCGTGATCGCGTTCTCGCCACTGGCGAGCGGCGTCCTCAGCGACAAGTACCCGGGCGACACTACCCCGGACGATTCGCGGGCCGCGCTCGCCTGGGATGAGGCGGGCATCGCGCGTCGGCTGTCGCCTGAGCGTCGAACCACCCTCCGCGCGTTGAACGATCTGGCGCAGGGGCGCGGGCAGACCTTGTCGCAGCTGGCCCTCGCCTGGGTTTTACGTTCTTCAGCCGTGACGAGCGCCTTGATCGGCCATCGCGTGTGTCGCAAATCGAGGAGAATATGCGGGAGCTTAACAACGGTGTTCTCAGCGCCGATGAATTGGCGACGATCGACCGCTTAACGAACGCCGTGGCATAAGAGAAAGGACGGACTTGCTGTATGCGTGAACCACCGGCAAATCTTGCCGACGAGATGTTATGCGTTGCTATGCGTGAGCATTACGGACTGCCAGCTAGCGAGGCCACGTTTCTGCCGCTCGGCCATGACTCGTCGGCGTGGGTCTATCGGGTCGACACGACGGATGCGCGTTCCTTCTTTCTTAAGGTCCGTCTGAGTGTCACCAACGAAGCCAGCTTGCTCGTCCCGCGCTTCCTCCACGATCGCGGCGTCGAGCGAGTTGTCGCACCACTGTCGAGCGTCGGTGGGCAACTATGGGTGGAAGCTGGCGGGTTCGCGCTGATTCTTTACCCGTTTGTGGCAGGCATGACCGGGATGGATCACCGGATGTCGGCGCAACAATGGCGCGATTATGGGGCTACATTGCGGAAAATTCATGATGTGACAGTCACGCCCGAACTCGCGCGGCTGATGCGGCGCGAATCATTCGCCCCCGAGTGGGGGGCGATGGTGCGACGACTCGACGCACATATCGCCGCCGAAATCTTCGCTGAGCCTGCGCCGCGCGCGCTGGCGAGCTTCTGGCAAGCACATCGCGAGGAGATTCAGACGATCCTTGAACGGGCGGAGGGATTGGGTCGGCAACTCGTCCAGAATCCCCCGCCCTTAAGACTCTGCCACGCCGACATCCACACCGGTAATGTCATTGTCGGGGTGGGCGGACAAATCTGGATCGTCGATTGGGATGAGGCGATCCTGGCTCCAGTGGAGCGCGATCTGATGTTTGCGGTCGGTGGGATCAGTGAGCAGCTGGTCAGCCCCGCAGAAGAGGCGCACTTCCTCGCAGGATATGGCGGGGTAACGATCGATCCGGTCGCGCTCGCGTATTATCGTTACACCTGGGCGGTGGGGGACATCGGTTCCTACGGCGAACAGGTATTCTTCCGACCGGACTTCGGGCCGGTTACCGCGCAAGCCGGGGTCGATAGCTTTATCGGCCTCTTCGCTCCCGGGGAAATCGTCGCCCTGGCCCTCGGGTCGAAGATCGAGGCGACATAAAATTCATCGCAGCGGCACCGAGACACAGAGAC
Source organism: Thermomicrobiales bacterium (assembly GCA_036563365.1). Classification (GTDB taxonomy): domain Bacteria; phylum Chloroflexota; class Chloroflexia; order Thermomicrobiales; family CADCWN01; genus CADCWN01. Next base: position 2,010 of record DATCMP010000459.1, on the reverse strand, counting down.
ACGCAGGGAAGGGGCGGAAGGGGTCGGATTTTAACCACAGAGCGCACAGAGCGCACGGAGACGAAAGAGAGAGAACGAAGGGGAGCGGTCTATCCCTCCACTACATAAGCTCTCGGTTCTACCCTCATCGCTCCCCGGCGTTTCAGTCGGCTTTGTGGGCTCTATGGTTCAACCCCGTCCCCTTCTCGCCCCCTTCTGTTTCGCCCCCATCTCTGCGGTCCTCCGAGTCTCTATGCCTCTGCGGTTCAATCCTTCATGTCTGGCTATGCGAAGTGCGGGATAACCTCGCTGGCGAAATGGCGGAGCGGAGTTTGATCGTAGGCGACGCGCGGCATGTAGGCGATGATGTAGTCGATCCCAGCGGCGACGACCGGTTCCAATCGAGCGCGGATCATTTCCGGGGTGCCGATGACCGCTGTCTTGGCGTATTCTTCCAAACTCTTCCCGGCACGCGAGGGGCGCGTTACGGCCTCGGCATCGGCCTCACTCTCGAGGACGTGGACCACCACGCTGGTTGACTTGGTGATCGTGCCGTAGTCCCGCCCCTGCTCCTCACAGTGGCGGCGTAGGATGGCGAGCTTCTCGCCAATGACCTGCGGGTTGCCGTAACCGAGGTTGCAAGCTGAGGCATATTGGGCGACAAGCTTGAGGGTGACGTTCTCGCCGCCGCCGCCGATCCAAAGCGGGATATGCGGCTTGCGGATCCCTTTCGGCTCGTTAATCGGCTTATCGATCGTGTAGTACTTGCCCTGGAATTCGGGGTAGTCTTCGGTCCACATCTTGTGGACGATCTGCACCGCCTCGCGAAACTGGCCCATCCGCTCGCGCAACTCCGGCCAGCGATAGCCGTAGGCTTTCCATTCCTGCTCGTACCAGCCAGCCCCGATCCCGGCGTAGAGACGCCCATGGCTGGCGACATCGACGGTGGAAGCGATCTTGGCGTAGAGGGCCGGGTTGCGGTAGCCGTTACAGCCGACCATCTGGCCCACGTTGACTCGATTGGTCGCTCGCGCCAGCGCAGTCGTGCTGGTCCAGCACTCGAACGTCGCTTCCATCGTCGGCTCGGGGACGGTGTGGAAATGATCGTAGACCCAAACGGAATCGAAGCCGCCCTCATCGGCGGCCTGGGCCACCCGGATCATCGCCTCGAATTTCTCAGCAGGGTCGGCGATTTCCACCAGGTCCATCCGCCAGCCTTGCGGGGCGAAGGTGCCGAAGCGCACAGCCATGATCGTTCTCCTCACGCGAAAAACCCTGCGGGCAGCCCTATCTGTAGGGCTGCCCGCGAGGCGACAGTATGCATTGCGCGGGGATTAGTCCGCCGCTACGGGCTGCTTCGCCGCCGCGATCGCTTGCCAGATTCGCTGCGGGCGCAACGGCATGTCGAGGTGGGTGATGCCGAACGGGCTGAGCGCATCGACGACCGCGTTGACGATCGCCGGAGTCGAGCCGATCGTCGCTAGTTCGCCGATCCCCTTGGCCCCGAGCGGGTTCAGCGGCGAGGGGGTCTCGGTCCGTGACAGCTCGAAGGTCGGGAAGTCCTGGGCTCGGGGAATGGCGTAGTCCATCAGCGAGCCGGTGATCAGCTGGCCGTCATCGTCGTAGACGACCTCCTCCCAGAGCGCCTGCCCGATCCCCTGGGCGAGGCCACCGTGGACCTGACCATCGACCAGCAGCGGGCTGACCACCGTGCCGCAGTCATCGACCGCGACGTAGCGGAGGATCTTGACCTCGCCGGTATCGGGGAAGACCTCGACCGAGACGACATCCGCGCCGAACGGGAAGGTCGTGCCTGGGGGCGCGAAGAACTCCGCCGCTTCGAGACCGGTGCCGATCTCCGGCGGGACAGTGCCGCTGTAGGCGATCTCGGCGATCTCCTTCAGGTTCAGCGCCCCTTCCGGCGAGCCCTTGACGCCAAACTTGCCGTTATCGAAGTCAACGTCAGCGACGTCCGCTTCGAGCTTGTGCGCCACGATCTTCTTGATCTTGTCGGTAATCTGGTTCAGCCCC
>DATCMP010000457.1:0-21905 GCA_036563365.1 Thermomicrobiales bacterium | reverse complement strand
GCCAGCGCGCGGCGCGGCGGGACCGCGCCCGGCAACGCCGCCACGCCCTCGGCGGCTCCGGCGCGCACACCCACCGCCCCATTCGCCGACGTATCGCGCGGGCCGCGCAATGGCGATGAGCATGCCAACCGACCCACTAGTCTAGTACCTAGTATCTAGGTATAGTACACAGATACCGTGTACATGGCGTGCCCTTCAATGTCCACTATCCTCGCGTCTGCGCCACTTCGCATTCGGGCCATTCCCGATCCGTTCGAGTCGCCCTGCTTCGCGCTCCCGACGGATGACGCGGCGCAGCAGATCGATGCCAACATCGGGCACGTTCCGTTGCAACTCGCGCAACGTAAAGTCGCCCGGTATCCGCCTGATCGCGTCCAGGATGCATTCGGTCTTCGCGCCCCTGCGCCGCATCAGGAGGCCAGCACGCTCCTCGAACTCCCGATAGGCTGACACCACCGTGCCGAGCCAATACGACCACCACGGCACCGGATCGTGCCGACCCTCGTGCCAGCCTTGCGACGAAGCATAGAGCGCATCGTAATAGGTTTGCCGCGAACCCTCGATCACCCGCTCCAGGCTAATAAATCGCCCAACGTTGTAGCCATGCTGATAGAGCAGCAACAGGGTGAGCAACCGGGCAATCCGGCCATTGCCATCGAGGAACGGGTGGACACAATAGATGACTCACAATCAACGCGGGTCGTCGGATGACTCCGGCACCCCACACCCGCCAGCGATCGCTACATTTCCCCCACGCCAAAGTCCTCGCCCCACGCTTATTGACACACATTCTCAATAAGTGTATACTCCCGAGTGTCGAACACCGTTCCGCTCGTTGTGAAGCGCGCGGAGACTGTCAGCACAGCAGGGGATCATGCCACACGCCGATACCATACTCCCGCCCGAGGAAACCGAACGCTTACAGGCGCTCGGCTATCGCCTGACCGAGCCACGCCGCGCGATCATCGCCGCGCTGCGCGGGGCAGGGCGCTTCTGCACCGCGGCGCAACTCCACGAGCGGATCGTCGACCGCGATGTGGGGCTCGCCAGCGTCTATCGCACCCTTGAACTGCTGGCCGAGATCGGGCTGGCCGAGCGACGCGCGGAGGTCGGCGGCGAGGCGAGCTTCCTCTACTGTTCGCCGCGCCACCATCACCACGTCATTTGCACCGGTTGCGGCACGGTGCGCGAGATCGACGCCGCCTTCTGTCCGGGCGAGGAGACGACCCGCGCGGTCGAGGCGGCCACCGACTTCCAGATCGCGCGGCACACCCTCGACTTCCACGGCCTCTGCGCCGACTGCCGCACCGAGGGGTAACGGGCGGGGGAAGACCGCTCCCTGCCGCTGCGGCGGCGACCGCCGCCCAAAGGACACCCGCGACGCGGGGGGTTGGGGGCAATTGCAAGCCAATCGATGGACGAGATACGCGGTTGCGCTCAACCGCGTCGGTCAGAGCACGCCCGGCGACGGGCGGCAAACGGGAGAAGAGGGTATGACGATGCGACACTGTCGAACGATCGGGCTGCTGGCCCTGCTCCTCCTCCCCGCCGCGCTGGGCGCGTGTGGCGGTATCGGCGGCGCGGGCAAGCCGCTGGTGCTGACCAGCTTCTACCCGCTCTATTACCTCACCGCGCAGATCGCCGGGGATCGCGCCGAGGTCCGTAACCTGATCCCCGCCGGGACCGAGCCACACGACTGGGAGCCGTCGGCGCGCAATGTCGCCGACATCAAGAAGGCCAACGTCTTTATCTATAACGGCGCGGGCTTCGAGGCGTGGGTGCCGCGCACCCTCGACGCCGCGAAGAACGACCAGCGGATCGCGATCGAGGCGACCAAGGGGCTGCCGCTCGCGTCGCCGCCGCCCGGCGAGGAAGCGAGCACCTACAGCGCCGATCCGCACGTCTGGCTCGACCCCGCGCTGGCGAAGGGGATCGCCGCGACCGTCGCCGCCGGGCTGATCCGCGCCGACCCGAGCGGCAAGGCGACCTACGAGCGCAACCTCGCCGACCTCACCGCGCGCCTCGACACCCTCGATGGCACCTTCAAGGCCGGACTGGCGTCGTGCGACCGGAGGGAAATTATCACCTCCCATGCGGCGTTCGGGTATTTGGCGAAGCGCTACGGGTTGGAGCAGATCGCGGTGGAAGGGCTCGCGCCCGACGCCGAGCCGACCCCCGCGCGGATCGCCGCCGTGGCCAAGATCGCCCGCGAACGCGGCGCGACCACGATCTACTTCGAGACGTTGGTCAGCCCGCGCGTCAGCGAAACGGTCGCCAAGGAGATCGGCGCCAAGACCCTGACCCTCGACCCACTCGAAGGGGTGGAGGACGAAAAGACGCAAACCTATTTCACCGTCATGGAGAGTAATCTGGCGAACCTCCGCACCGGCCTCGGCTGCCGGTAGCGAGTGGTGGCGAGTGGTACAGGTGAATGCGAGTTCGTGGGCATGGACCAGCGTCGGGTAAGCAAATTGGTGTAGTGTTATGCGCGTGGGTCGCCGGATAAATTTAGAGGTGGCTTGCGGACCAGACCGGGACTGAAGTCCCGGCTAGGTGGCTGCGGCCACGAAGCCTACTGAAGTAGGCTAGGTTTGCTGGTGAAGCACTGCCTATCGCGTCAGCCACCGCGCCGCTGCCGAACCTAGTCCACTTCAGTGGACTTTGTGGCCGCAGCCCTTAGCCGAGATTTCAATCCCGGTCTGGCCCGCAACGGCACCGAACACCGGATTGCCCCGGTCTAGCCTACAACGGCATCGCGTCTCCCTTGCCCAGAAGCATGGGCGCAAGCACATCACTCATCGTCACCCACCCGGAAAGGATCACCCGATGACCACCCTCACCACCGCCCCACTCGCCCACGCCACGCACGCAGCCGCCGAACCACTCGTCGAACTGCGTGATGTCTGCTTCGGCTACGGCGGCGAGCCGACCCTGGCGGGGGTGGACCTGACGGTGAACCGTGGCGAGTTCCTGGGGCTGATCGGGCCGAACGGGTCGGGCAAGAGCACCCTGCTGAATATCATCCTCGGGCTGCTGCGCCCCACGAGCGGCAATGTGCGCCTCTTCGGGCAGGATGCCGCCCGTTTCAGCGAACGCTGGCGGATCGGCTACGTGCCGCAGCGCCTCTCCACCTTCGACGCGCAATTCCCCGCGACCGTCACCGAAGTCGTCGGGATGGGCCGCTTCGCGCGCCTCGGGCCGTTCCGGCGTCCGGGTCCCACCGATCGCGCGGCGGTCGAGCGGGCGCTGGAATGGGCCGATATGACCGCCTTCCGCGAGCGGCGGATCGGGCGGCTCTCGGTCGGGCAGCAGCAACGGGCTTTCATCGCCCGCGCCCTCGCCAGCGAGTCGGAGTTACTGATCCTCGATGAGCCGACCGCCGCCGTGGACGCCGCCACGCAAGAGGAGTTCTACCATCTCCTCGAACGGCTCAACCGCGAGGTCGGGCTGACGATCATCCTGGTCGAGCACGATCTGGCGATGGTCGCGGCGCACGTCGCGGCGATCGCCCTGCTGAATCGGCGGATCGTCTTCCACGGCACCCCGCAGGAGTACGCCGCGCGCGACTTCCTCCACGGGATCTACAGCGAGCAGACGACCTGTGCCGTCCACCCCGAGATCCCGCACGTCCACGCGGCCCACGAAGGGGTGACGGCCGGAGTGACGCATACCCACCCGCCGCACCACATCCGCCACACCCACGGCGTGGACGGACAGCCCACGCGCCAGGAGCAGTAGAGCACCGTGCCGATTATCGAACTCTTCTCCTACGAATTTATGCAGCGCGCCTACGTCGCCGGGATCGCGGTGGCGATCGTCTGCCCGCTGATCGGCGTCTTCCTGGTCCTGCGCCGCCTCTCGCTGCTGGCCGATGGCCTCGGCCACGTCACCTTCGCGGGGCTCGCGGCGGGGTTCCTCTTCGGCATCTACCCCCTCTTCGCCGCGCTGATCGCCGCGATCATCGGCGCGGTCGGGATCGAGCGGATCCGCACGCGCGGCAGGATCGCCGGGGACGCCGCGATCGCGATGTTCTACACGGCGGGACTGGCGGTCGGCGTCGTCCTGGTCAGCCGCGCCGGGGGCTTCAATGTCAACGTCCTCGGCTACCTCTTCGGCTCGATCGCGGCGGTCGCGCTGCCCGATCTCTTCACCGTGCTGGCCCTCGCCGCGATCGTCGTCGCCCTGATCGCCGTCTTCTACAAAGAACTCCTCTTCCTGACCTTCGATGAAGCCTCGGCCCGCGCCGCCGGGCTCCCCGCCGGGGGGGTCAACATCCTCCTCTCGGCCCTCGCCGCCGTGACGACGGTCGCGGCGATGCGGATCGTCGGCCTGCTCCTCGTCTCCTCGCTGATGGTCCTGCCCGCGCTGACGGCGATCCGCCTCGCCAGCAGCTTCCGGCAGACCCTCGGACTCGCCGTCGCCGCCGCGCTGATCGCCGTCCTGGTCGGCCTGACCGCCTCGTTCTACCTCGACACCGCGCCGGGCGGCACGATCGTCCTGGTCGCCCTGGCCCTTTTCGGGCTGGCGAGCCTGTGGGAGGGCCGCAGGGCGCAAGCCTGATCGGGACCTTTCGGCAAAGACAGCGCGCAGACGCAGCGACACCCCGGCATTGTTGCCGGGGTGTCCATCAGTTTCGCCTCGTGGTAGGGGCGGGGCACCGACCCGCCCGGCCACCAACACCATGAGGTCCGCTGTCATTACAAACGTTATGAGCGGATGGCCAAATCATAGCGGCCATTAGTCGGGCGGGTCAGTGCCCCGCCCCTACCAAATCATTCCCCCGTTTCTGCGGCCCTCTGTGGCGCTGCGCCTCTGCGGTGAAACGTCGTCCCCGCTACTGCCCCGCATACGTCGTGAAGATCACTAACCGCTGATCGTATTCACGCGTGGCCGGGTTGAACGTGCCGCCGCAGGTGATCAGGTTGAGGTTGACGCTGTTCGTCTGCCCGAAAATCTCCTGCAATGGGGCATTGGCGGGCACGTAATACTCGCTGCCCCGCACCGTGAAGCGCAACGTCTGGCCCGCATCGGTCACGACCAAGACCTCCGCGCCGACCGCGATCTTGTTCAGATCCCAGAAGACGACCGGGCCGATCCCGTGATAATCGACGTGTCCGGCGATCGCCGCGTTCCCGGTCTGGCCCGGTCGCGCGCCGGGCGCGTACCAGCCGGTGTTCCAGGGATCCTCCGGCGTCGCCATATTCCCCTGGGCGTCCACACCGACCTGCTCAACCGCCGCATCGACCCCCAGGCTCGGCACGATCACCCGCATCGGCAAGCCGACATTGCGCGGCGGCGGCCCGGACGTGACCGGCGGCGCGGGGGCGACCGGGGCTTTCGTCGCCGTCGGCGGCGGTGCGGGCGGTGGCGGCGTCGGGGTGGGGGCGACGTTCGCCGGGCGCGGGGTCGAAGTCGGCGGCACCGCCGCGACGGGCGGCGCGGTCGGCACGCCCGCGGGCGGGGGCGCGACCGGGGTGATCGCGGGCGGCAGCGATCCGGCGGAGACACCGGTTGTCGCGGTCGGCGCGACGGCAACCGGCGGCGCAACGGTCGGCGGTGTTGTCGGCGCGACCGACGCAACCCGCGTCGCGACCGTTGCGACCACGCTCGGGCGCGTCGTCGCGGACGCCGAGGCAACCGGCGCAACCGTCTCCGTCGGCTCCGCTGGCGCGGGGGGCAGCGTCGCCACGCCCTGCTGATTGATCGCCACGATCGTCCCGGCAACCGTGCTCTGCGCCGCGCCGGCCGTCGCCGTGGGCGCGGCGGCGCGTTGCTCACCGGGGGGACGCAGCGCGAAGACGAGCGCCCCGACGAACAGGATTACACTGACGATCAACGTCATCACCGGCAACAAACGACGATCGGCCATCGGTCCCCTTTGCGAATAGTCAGCGGCAGGCCGTCGGCTGTCCGGGCTTGTGCGTAGTCGAGCGGAACACCGCCCGCATTACCACAAAAGCGCGCAAATAGTGCCGGAAGTATACCCGAAGCCGCCGCTCGTCGACCTTGCGAGTCCCCTCACCGGATCGAAACGCATGGAAGTCTGTTCAAGGTACAGCGGAGATGAGGATCGGCCGCAACAGGCGGCACCAGGGTTTGCGAGAAGTGAAAGGGGGGCGTACCCGCCCCGGAGGGGACAAGCCGCGGCGTCTTGGGAGGATGGCGAACGTTGACAAATACCCTGGGGGCTGACCCTGATGTCTGCTGACGCAGCGTCAGACAGGAGCTTTTGCCCCGACGTATCGCCCTCGCTCAATCCCCGACAGCCGCGGGCACCGGGCTCCCCGCGCGTTGCTCAACCGAGAGCGGGCCAGCTTGCGTCGCCAGCAATTGGTTCAGCGTCGGCGCATCCGCCGGTGGCGCGAAGTGATACCCCTGACCGAGATCGCACCCCAGGCGTTGTAGGCGCGCGGCCTGCGCCGCCGTCTCGATCCCTTCGGCGCAGATCCGTAGCCCCAGGCCGTGGCCGAGCATCATCACCGCGCCGATGATCGCGTCGTCCTCGGCATCCTGGCCGAGCCCCGCGACAAACGCCTTGTCGATCTTCAGCATCCCGACCGGGAAGCGCTTCAGGTAACCCATGTTGGAGTAGCCGGTGCCGAAATCATCGATCGCCAGTTGCACACCGAGCTCTTGCAACGCTCCGAACGTCCCGCGCGTCGCCGTCGCCTCCTCCATCACCGCCGTCTCGGTGATCTCCAGGTGCAGGCTCCGCGCGGGGAAGCCCGTCTCGGCCAGGATCGCCGCGATATCCGCGATCAGCTGCGGATCCTGGAACTGGCGCACCGAGAGATTGACGCAAGGCGAGAACAGTTCCGCGTGTGGGTCACCCCAGGACGTCAGTTGCTCCTGCCACGCCCGCGCCTGTCGGCAGGCGACGCCGAGCACCCAACGCCCGAGCGGCACGATCAGCCCGGTCTCCTCCGCCAGGGGGATAAACGCCCCCGGCTCGATCAGGCCGCGCGTCGGGTGCCACCAGCGGACGAGCGCCTCGACGCCGACGATCCGGCCCGAGGCCAGCGCGACCTGCGGCTGATATTCGAGGGCCAACTCGTCGCGCTCCAGCGCCCGCCGCAGGTCGGCCTCCAATTCGAGCCGGGCGAGCGCGGCCACCCCCATCCCCCGATCGAAGAGGGCATATTGCGCCTTGCCCGCCCCCTTCGCCCGGTACATCGCCATGTCGGCGTAGCGCAGGAGATCGGCGGCGGTCTCGCGACCGGCTCCCGGCGACGTCATCACGACCCCGATACTCGCCGTCACCACCACCTCGTGCCCGTCGATCAGGAACGGCTGGTTCAGCGCGGCCGTGATCCGCTCGGCCACGCGCGTCGCCTCGCGCTCGTTCGCGACGGATTCGAGCAGGATGGTGAACTCATCGCCGCCGAGCCGAGTGACCGTATCGCTCGGGCGCACGCAGAGCAACAGCCGCTCGGCGACCGCCAGCAAGAGGCGATCGCCGGTATCATGCCCGAGGCTGTCGTTGATCACCTTGAACCGATCGAGGTCGAGGAAGAGCATTGCGGGGACACCGCGCGCGGGATCGTTCACCGCGAGCGCGGCGTCGAGGCGGTGGCTGAAGAGCAGGCGATTCGGCAGATCGGTCAGGGGATCGTGGTGGGCCTGGTGGTTCAGGCGTTCCTGATAGGCCGCGCGCCCGGTAACGTCGATAGCGACGCCGATGACGCCATTCGGCTCGCCGCGTTCATCGCGGATCGACACGTACGAAACCTCGAAGACGATCTCCCGGATATGCACGACCGCGGTGAACAACTCGCCGCCGAGCGCACGCCGCATCTGCCCGATGATCTCCGGGTAGTGTGCACAGGACTCCAGGGCCGACACCCCGACAATCCGCGCCGGATCAGCACCGAGGAGGGCGAAGCCGTTCCCCTCGGCCAGCGTGAAGACCCCCGCCGCGTCGAAGGCGAAGAGGAGGAGCGGGGCGTTGGTCACCACCATCCGCAGCCGCTCCTCGCTCTGTCGCAGGGCGGCCTCGGCCTCTTTGTGCTCGGTCACATCCTCGATCATCGAGGTCAGCAGTTGCACCGTGCCGTCGGCACCGCGCACCGGCGACATCGTCAGGCGTGCCTGAACGATCCGCCCATCCCTGGCGATATACCGTTTCTCGCGCTGGTAATAGTCGCGCTGCCCGGCCAGCAGTTCGGCATGCTGGCGCACCTGCTCCGGCGTTGGCGTATCGTCGGGGTGGGTCCAGTCGCGCACCGACTTGTTGCGTAACTCGTCCACGCTGTAGCCGAGGAGCCGCGAGAGGGTGGCGTTGCTCTCGATCAGCCGACCATCGCGATCGGAGAGGGTGATCCCGATCGCGGCGCTATCGAAGACCGCGCGTAGTTCCGACTCCGCCCGTCGGCGCTCGGCCATCTCGACCCGTAACCGGCGCTGCAAGTCGCGCATCCAGCCGACCGTGCCGCCGATCAGGATCAACATCACCGTCCCCGGGAGGCCGAATTGGGTCAGGGTGTCCCACCGGAGCGGGCCGGTCACGGCGAACAGCAGCGTATTCAGGGCGAGGGAGAGGGCGCCCGCCGCCAGGCCGGGGCGCAAGCCGTAGAACCAGGCGACCGCTAGCACCGGCACGACCGCCAGTGCCGTCGTGCCATCGCCGAACAGCCCATGCAACGGGGGGAAAGCGCACGCGTACCCGATGACGGCGGCGAAGACGATCAGGGCGTGATATTCGACGCGAACGGCGCGATCACGCGCGGACGATTGCGATGATTGTCGAATTGGTCGCGACTGTTGCATCTTCTGCTTTCATGAATCCGGGGCGCTGGCCCCGCACAACGAACACGGCAGAGCAAGAAACAGTATTGCACCATCAAGTATCAGCGTCGGTGACAATGGCCGCTATCGCCTATCCGTCTCGCGGGGCCACCGCAAAAGTACTATGCGCCATCGTGAACAGCGGGACGGCGTGGAGCAATTCGCTCCACGCCGCCACCGCGTGCGCCTTAAGTTCGATCATCGAAAGCCAGACGAGCACATGAGCATGGTAGGGGCGAATCTTGCCCCGCCCCTACCACCCCACGACCACCGCCCTACCCCGACACTACACCCCGGCCCGCACGATCCCGAAGCTGAATGCCTCGCCGCCGAGGGTCAGCGGTTGGCCCTTCGCGTCGGTCGTCACGACAAACGCGCCCGCCTCCGCCTCGCCCGCGCGCACCCCGTCCGCCAGCGTCTCCCCGGCGATGTACGCGCCGAACGCCGCGACGGTCGCCGCGATCTCACCATCCGGCACCGCGTTGTAGGTCACGCGGATCCGGTCCTCGATCCGCAGATCGGCGCTCTTGCGCGCATCCTGCACCAGGCGTACGAAGTCGCGCGACAGGCCCTCACGACGCAATTCCGGCGTTAGGTCCGTCTCCAGCGCGACGACATAGCCGCCCTCCTCCGCGACCGCGAAGCCGCCGCGCTGTCGCGTATCGACCAACAACTCGTCCGGCGCCAGGGTGACGCTCGCGCCGTCGGCCAGCGTCACCGGCACCGGCTCGCCCGCCGCCGCCGCCCGCGCGATCGCGGCGGCATCGGCCCCCGCAAGCGCCGCGCGGATCGCCGGAACGTGCTTGCCGTACTTCTTGCCCAGCAGCGGCAGGTTCGGCCTGATCTCGTAGGTGACGTATTCCTCCGGTCGCGCCATCGGCGCGATCTCCTTGATATTCAACTCGTCGAGGATCTGGTCTTGCAGCGCCGTCAGCGAGGCGAACGTCTCCGCCGAGCCGTGCGGCGTGTGGACCAGCATCCGCGCCAGCGGCTGCCGCACGCGGACCTCCGCCAGCGTCCGCGCTGCGCGGCCCAACTCCACCACCCGCACCGTCGCGGCCATGTCGCGCAGCAGCGCCTCGTCGGCCAGCGCCGGGTCGTATGCCGGGTAGTCGCAAAGGTGGACACTCTCCGGCGCGGTCGGGTCGTTCGCGCGGACGAGGTTCTGATAGATCTCCTCCGTCAGGAACGGGACGATCGGCGCCAGCGCCTGCGCCAGCGCCACCAGCGTCTCGTAGAGGGTCGCGTGGGCGCTGGCCTTATCGGCGTCGTCGCTGCTGCGCCAGAAGCGCGGGCGGCTGCGCCGGATATACCAGTTCGACAGATCATCGACCACGAACGTCTCCGCCGCCCGCGTCGCGCCCTGCGCGTCGAAGTCGGCCATCCGCTCGGCGGTCTGCCGGATCGTCTCGTTCAGCCGCGCCAGGATCCAGCGGTCGAGCGGGGCGCGCTCGGCGACCGGCACGCGCGGGGCCGTCGGGTCGAAGCCGTCGAGTCGCGCGTAGGTCACCCAGAACGAATAGCTGTTCCAGAGCGGCAGGATGAATCGCCGCCGCACCTCGTCCCCGAGGCTGTAGCCGAAGTTGAGGTTGGTCGAGGGATTGCCGGCCATGTAGAGCCAGCGCATCACATCGACGCCCATCGTCTCGGCGCCCTCCTCGAACTCGATCGCGTTGCCCCAGCTCTTGTGCATCTCGCGGCCCTGCTCGTCGCGCAGGAGGCCATAGCCCAGCACCGCCTTGAACGGTCGTTCGCCGGTCAGCGCCGTCCCCTGCGCCAGCATCGAGTAGAACCAGTTGCGGAACTGCCCCGGGAACGACTCGGTGATGAAATCGGCCGGGTACCACTGCTCCCAATAATCGCGGTCCTGCCGGTATTTCAGCGTGGAGAACGGCACGATCCCGGCGTCGAGCCAGGGGTTGCCGACATCGGCGATCCGGCTCGACCGCCCGCCGCAACCCTGGCAGGCGATCTTGACCGCGTCGATCCAGGGGCGGTGCGGGGTGTGGCCCGCGAACTCGTCCCAGCCCGCGACCGCGCGCTCCTGCAACTCCGTCTCCGAGCCGATCACCTCGAAGTTGCCGCAGTCGTCGCAGACGTAGATCGGCAGCGCCAGGCCCCAGTAGCGCTTCTTGGAGATCATCCAGTCGTCCATGTTGCGGAGCCAGTCGAGCTCGCGCTCTTTCCCGAAGCCGGGGAGCCAGCGGATCTGCTCGGTGACGCGCATCATCGGCTCGCGGAGTTCGTTCATGCTGATGAACCACTCATCGACCAGCCGGAAGACGAGGTCGGTCTGGCAGCGCCAGCAGGTCGGGTAGCGGTGGGTATAATCCTCCACCCGGTGCAGCAGCCCCTTCCGCTCCAGATCGGCGACGATCAGCAGCGGCACCTCGCCGACCTCCTTGCCGGTCAGCCAGTCGAAGCCCTTGACGTAGTAGCCGGACTCGTCGAGCGGCGCGATCACCGGCAGCCCGTATTCCTTCGAGAGCCCAAAATCCTCCTTACCGCAGCCGGGCGCGATGTGGACGATCCCGGTCCCCTCCTCGGCGCTGACGTCGGTCCAGGCGATCACGCGGTGGATCACCCCTTCCTCGGCGGGCAGTTCGTCGAACGGCCCGCTGTAGGTCAGGTCGAGCAAATCTTTGCCCCGCACCTCGGCCAGCGTCTCATACGGGCCGCGCAGCGCCGTCGCCGCCGCGCCCTGCGCCAGATAGTAGACGCCGTCGCCCTGCCGCACCTTCAGGTAGGTCAGGTCGGGGTGGACCGCCGCCGCGACGTTCGAGGTGAGGGTCCAGGGGGTGGTGGTCCAGGCCAGCAGCGCCTCGCCCTCGTGACCGGGCGAGGTCAAGGGGAAGCGGACGTAGACGCTGGTGTGCGTCCGATCCAGATACCCTTCGGTGACGATCTCATGCTCCGAGAGGCCGGTGCCGCAGCGCGGGCACCACGGCATCACGTCGTGGCCCTTGTAGATCCAGCCGCGCTCGTGGCATTCCTTCAGGAAGCCCCAGATCATGTAGTTGTTCTCGTCGGACATCGTGTAGTAGGAATGATCCCAGTCCATCCAGTAGCCGAGGCGCTGCGACGCCTTGGTCTGCAAGTCGGCGTATTTCCAGACCCGCTCCTTGCAGCGCTCCACGAACGGGCCGATCCCGTACTTCTCGATGTCGCGCTTCGACTTCAGCCCCAGCTCTTTCTCGACGTTGACCTCGACCCAGAGCCCCTGGCAATCGAAGCCGTTCTGATACCGCTGGCGCTTGCCGAGCATCGTTTGGAACCGCTGGAAGAGGTCTTTGTAGGTGCGGCCCCAGGCGTGGTGGACCCCCATCAGGCCGTTCGCCGTGATCGGGCCATCCATGAACGAGAACCGCTCCGACGACCCGTCGTTGCGGTGCAGATATTTCTCGACCGTCCCCTCTTCCGCCCAACGCCTGAGCGTGGCGCGCTCCTGCGCCGCGAAATCCGGCTTGTTCGATACCTCCGCGAAATGCGCTTTGGTCATGATCCCTCCGTGACAGTCCGTAGACGGTAGTCCGTAGTCCGTAGAGGGTTCGGTTCTGGCGTAGTGCCTCAACACCGCCGCCCAGCTACTACGGACTACGGACTACCGTCTACGGACTTAAAACAAAACGCCCGCCCTCCGATGAGGACGAGCGAGGACGAGCCTCCTTGCGGTTTGGCCCGTGGTACCACCTCGGTTGATCGTCGCGGCGGGCGCTGCGCGATAGGTGCGCCTGACGCGAATGCGACGACGATCCACTTGACGAGTGTCGTTGCCGCATCTGGCGGCGAACACCCCGTCGCGCTAACGGGCGACGAACCCGGCTGAGCTTACTAGGGTCGCCCCGTTCGGTCAGCGGCTCGGGAAAGATTTTCGGCGGGTGCTGCACCGATCCGCGTCACACCGGGTGCGGACTCTCTGCGCGGGCGCGCACGCCTACTCGTTTCCGTCATAGCCTTGCTATGGCATTCCTCCAACGATAACAAAAGGACCGGTGCGGGTCAATGGCTTGCAGGCAGGAATATTGGCCGCTTGTTCGAGGAAACCGCGCCATGTTCACCGCGACGTAACGCTGATGCCACGCCCGCTCGCGCTTGGCGGCGTGGGCGCACAAGAACCATAGCGCTGTCGCCCCCACCCCCCAGTCCGCACGCCTGCCCAGGCGGGGATCGCGACGTTGGCGAAGTGCGCGGGGTGCGGCACAACCCCGCGCCCCGCACCCCGAGATATGGTGTCGGACAGGATAATTGACAACGTATCGAGCCGTCTGTACAATCCTGGGCAGTACTTCTTGGTGGGCTGACAACATAGGCGACGGCTCGCTTTGCCGGGGGGGTGATGGGACCCCGTCGGCACGGTGGCTCCGTCTGTGGCGTACGGCAGAGGCCGGGGCATGAGCGTGCCCCATAGCGAGTCTCGGGGTAGAAGGGGGAGTAGCGATGTTCAATCGGCGTTACGGAAGGCGTGAGTTCCTGCGCGGCAGCCTCGCGCTCGGCACGACGGCGGCGGGGATGGCCGCGCTCGCCGCGTGCGGCGCGCCGGGCGGCACGTCCGGCAGCGGCAGCAGCGGTGGCGGCGGCAACCGGCTGGAGATCTTCTCCTGGTGGACCTCCCCGGGCGAGGTCGAGGCGCTCGACGCCCTCTACAAGGTCTACAAGGCGAGTAACGCGAAGGTGGAGATCATCAACGCGGCGATCTCCGGCGGCGCGGGCGCGGGCGGCAACGCCAAGGCGGCGCTGAAAACCCGCCTCCTCGGCAACGATCCGCCGGACTCGTTCCAGGTCCACCTCGGGCGCGAGCTGATCGACACCCATGTCGTCGCGAACCGGATGGAGCCGCTCGACGACATCTTCAAGAGCGAGGGGTGGGACAAGGTCTTCCCGAAGCAGCTGATCGACATCGCCTCCAAGGACGGCAAACTCTGGTCGGTGCCGGTGAACATCCACCGCTCGAACGTCCTCTGGTTCAATAAGAAGGTCCTGGCCGACAACGGGGTCAACCCGCCGAACACATTCGACGAGTTCTTCGCCGCCGCCGACAAGCTGAAGGCGAAGGGGGTCGCCGCGCTCGCCGTCGGCGAAGCCGCCCCCGGCCATGTCTCGCACATCTTCGAGACGGTGCTGATGGGCGTCCTCAGCCCCGACGAGTACCGCGGCCTCTGGACCGGCAAATTCGCCTGGGCCGACCAGAAGGTCACCGCCTCCCTCAACAACCTCAAGAGGATGCTCGACTACGCCAACACCGACTATCCCAGCGTCGCCTCCGGCGACACCCTCGACCTGGTCATCAAGGGCACCGCCGCGATGGTGATCAACGGCGACTGGAATAACGGCGGCTTCAAGTCGAAGAAGTTCGCCGACTACGGGTACGTCCCGACCCCCGGCTCGAAGGGGCGCTACGGCGTGCTGTCCGATTCGTTCGGCCTGCCGAAGGGGATCAAGGACAAGGACGCCACCCTCGCCTGGCTGAAGGTCTGCGGCTCGAAGGCCGGGCAGGATGCGTTCAACCCGCTGAAGGGCTCGATCCCCGCCCGCAACGACGCGGACAAGAGCGTCTACGACACCTATCAGCAAGCGGCGATCGCCGACTTCCAGAAGGACGAACTCCTGCCGAGCGTGAACCACGGCGCGGCGGCGAAGGAGAGCTGGATGACCGATATGGTCAACACCATGAATACCTTCTCCGGCAAGAAGGACGTGGCGGCGACCCAGGCCGAACTGGTCAAGATCGCGAAGGATGCGGGGGTCGGCTGATGGCACAAAGCAAGGCATTGCGCGAGGGCGGCGGGGGTGCCGCCCTCGCCCCCGCCGCCCCCGCGCGACGGCGCCTCTCCCTGCCGCGCGGCGATATGTTGCTGGCGCTCCTCGCGCTCAGCCCGTCGATCATCGCGGTCGCCGTCTTCATCTACGGGTTCATCATCTGGACCGGCTACATCTCGGTGGTCAATTGGAACGACGCCCTGCCGACCTATGTCTTCGTCGGCCTGGCGAACTTCGCGCGCCTCTTCGAGACCGAGCGCTTCCGCATCGATCTCCGCAACACGGCGATCTTCGCCGCGCTCTTCATCACCCAATGCCTGGCGGTCGGCTTCGGCCTCGCCCTCCTGCTGGACCAGCGGATCAAGGGCGAGAGTATCCTCCGCACGATCTACCTCCTCCCCTTCGCCGTCTCCTCGGTCGTGACCGGCGTCGCCTGGCGCTGGCTGATGACCCCGAGTTCCGGGATCAACCGCCTCTTCGAGTATGTCGGCCTCGACTTCCTGAAATCCGGCTGGTACACCAACCCGCGGATCGGGATCGCCGCGGTGACGATCGTCTCCGCGTGGCAGATGTCCGGCTACGTGATGTCCCTCTACCTCGCCGGTTTGCGCGGGATCGCCACCGAGATCCGCGAGGCCGCCGCGATCGACGGGGCGACCGGCTTCACCCTCTACCGCCACATCATCATCCCGCTGCTGACGCCGGTGACCCTCTCCGCCAGCATCATCCTCGGCACCTATTCGCTGCGCCTCTTCGACATCACCGCCGTGATGACCTCCAGCGGGCAGGGCTTCTCGACCGACACCCCGGCCTTCTTCATGTTCCAGACGACCTTCCAGAGTAACAAGTTCTCGCAGGGCTCGGCGATCGCCGTGGTGATGCTCCTCCTCGCCCTGCTGCTGATCATCCCGAACCTGATCATCACCGCGCGGACGGAGAAGAACCAATGAGCCGCTCATTGCGCCGCCTCTGGGGGCGGTCGGCGATCTACCTCGTGCTGATCGCGTTCGCGCTCTTCTTCCTGATGCCGATGTACGTCCTGATCGTGACGGCGTTCAAGCCGTTCAAGGATGTCAGCGTGCTGACGATGTGGGAGCTGCCGCAGGGGCTCGATCTCGGCAGCTTCGCGACCGCCTGGGGGCGCGTCTCGCCGAACTTCTGGAACAGCATGCAGATCACCATCCCGACGGCGTTCATCTCCTCCCTGATCGGCTCCCTGAACGGCTACATCTTCTCGAAGTGGAGGTTCAAGTACCACAATATCGTCTACACCCTCTTCCTCTTCGGGCTCTTCCTGCCGTATCAGGCGGTCCTCATCCCCCTGGTGCAGACCCTCCAGGCGCTCGGGCTCTACGGCACCCTCCCCGGCCTGATCATGACCCACTGCATCTTCGGCATCCCGATCACCGCGATGATCTTCCGCGCGTACTTCGCCGGGGTGCCGGACGAGCTGGTGGACGCGGCGAAGATCGACGGCGCGGGGTTCTTCAGCATCTACCGCTACGTGATGCTGCCGATCTCGCTCCCGGCCTTCGCGGTGGTGATCATCTGGCAGTTCACCACCGTCTGGAACGATTTCCTGATGGGGCTGCTGATCCTCAATAACCCGCGCCTCGCCCCGATCACCGTGGCGGTGCAGAACCTGGCCGGCAGCTACTTCGTCGAGTGGAACATCCAGATGGCCGGGGCGGTGATCGCCGCGATCCCCACCACCGTCGTCTACCTCTCGCTCGGGCGGCTCTTCATGCGCGGCCTGCTCGCGGGCGCGGTCAAGGGTTAAGCGCCCAGGCTCCAGCACATGCTGATCATGCTGAAGGGCCTCGAATCGGCCGAGCGCGGCGCGGCACTGACGCTCGACGATGCGCCCGGCGGCCTGTCGGCGACGAGCGTACCGCTCTGGCAACCACATGGCGCACAAGGGCTATTCGATGGCCTGCCGGGACGAATCGTCACGGAGACACGCGAAGGGTAATCGCGCCGCGCCGATAGTCGGCGCGGCGAGCAGCGGCTGGTTCCGGCCAGCATGAAGGAAGGGGACCGATTGCCATGAATGGCGCTGAACTCCGCAAGGCGATGCACGGCGGCGAGCGCGTTTTCGGGACGATGACCAGCTTCGTCCGCAATCCGCGCTGGGCCGGGATCTACAGTCGCCTCGGCTTCGACTACGTGATCGTCGATACCGAACACTCGCCGACGAATCGCTCGGAAGCCGCCGACCTCGCCGCCGCCTTCGCCGGCGTCGGGATCTGCCCGATCTTGCGCGTGCCGAATACCCATCCGCACGAAACGCTCGAAGGCTTGGACGCCGGCTTCCACGGCGTCCTCGTCCCCTACTGCGAGCAGGCCGAGGAGGTGCGCGCCGTCATTGCGGCCGCGCGGTTGCGCCCGCTGAAGGGCGCACTCCACGACCAGATCCGCGATGGCAAAGCGACCCTCAACGAGCAGACCAAAGCCTATCTCGACCGTCGCAACGCCGACAGCGTGATCATCATCGGGATCGAGTCGCAGGCGGCGATCGATAACCTGGAAGATATCCTCAAGGTCGACGGGATCGACGCGATCTTCATCGGCCCAAACGATCTCTCGATCACCCTCGGCGTGCCCGACGATTACGCCAACCCGCTCTATGTCGAGGCGCACGAGCATATCATCGCGACGGCGAACAAGTACGGGTTGCCCGCCGGTGGGCACATGTTCCGCCAGGATCTCGTCGAGTTCTGGATGCAGAAGGGCTCCCGCTTCATCCTCTACAACTCCGACGCCGCAGCGCTCAGCGAGGGCTATCGCGGTGCGCTGAACAGCTTCCGCGGCGAGCACGTCAAGGAGATGGCACAGACCCTCTGATCGCGGTGCCATCGCTGCGCCGACGGGGAGGCGCGTTGTCAAGGGGGCGACCATGCCCGCAGGACGAAGTCCAGCGACGGGCCGGGCCTCGGACCAGATTGGCACCTGCTCCACGCCGATGTAGTGGCACGCGCGGTGACGCTCGTGGGCGACCCCGAGGATACGCAACTCCCCGCCGCGCGGCGTACCGCCCGTATACGCGTCGGCTCGCCGACCTGCTCAGGCCAATCCATAGCCAATCCATATAAGAGTGCGTATGTGCGCGTACCGTAGGGGTGGCCGCGCCGCGCAGTAGCCCGACGGTGTTCGGGAGAGGGGAAAGGCACGCGGATGTCGCGGTTCAAGATCGTCCATACCAGTGCGCCCGTCGGTGCCGAGTTGGCGGCCGAGCGTGAGGGCCTGGCGGAGTTCGCCGGGGATCTCGTCAGTTACGGGCCGCTCAACACCCGGGAGCAGCTGATCGACGCCTGTCGCGACGCCGACGCCTGTCTGGTGCCCGGGCAGCACTTCACCGCGGAGGTCCTGAGCAAGCTGGAGCGGTGCCGCGTGCTGGTGCGCTACGGGGTCGGCTACGACACGATCGATGTGGCGGCGGCCTCGCAGCACAACATCCTGGTCGTCAATATCCCGGACTTCTGCATGCCGGAGGTCGCGAACCACGCGCTGGCGTTGCTGCTCGATTGCGCCAAGAAGGTCAGCCGCCAGGATCGCTGGATGCGGGCCGGCGGCTGGCGGGCAGGGCGGGCGCCGTTCCTCTCCCCGATGGGTCCCATCCACGGCGAGACGGTCGGGCTGGTCGGCTTCGGGCAGATCGCGCGGACCTTCCACCGTCGCGTTGCCGCGCTCGACATGCGGGTGCTGGCCTACGACCCGTTCGTCTCGCAGGAACTGGCGGCCTCGCTGAACGTGGAACTGGTGTCGCTCGACGAGCTCTTGCGGCGCAGCGATTACGTCTCGATCCATGTCCCGCTGATGGCGGCGACCGAGGGGCTGATCGACGCCGAGAAGCTGGCGCTGATGAAGCCGACCGCGTACCTGATCAACACCTCGCGCGGGCCGGTGGTGGACGAGCGGGCGCTGATCGCCGCCTTGCAGGGCGGGCAGATCGCGGGGGCCGGGCTGGATGTCTTCGAGCAGGAGCCGCTGGCGAGCGACAGCCCGCTGCTGCGGATGGAGAACGTGACGGTGACGCCGCACACCGCGAGTTTCGCCGACGAGACCTCCCGCATCATGTACCGCCGCGTCGGCGAGGAGGCGGCGTTGACGCTGCGCGGCCAGATGCCGCACACC
Organism: Thermomicrobiales bacterium; assembly: GCA_036563365.1. GTDB lineage: Bacteria > Chloroflexota > Chloroflexia > Thermomicrobiales > CADCWN01 > CADCWN01. The sequence continues at coordinate 3,230 of DATCMP010000457.1, read as the reverse complement.
CCGGTGAACGGCACGATCAAGCCGAACCTGACTTGGCTGAGGGCGCAGTAACACCGAACGCTGGCGCGTTAATGAAGTGGGCGATTGCGGGATCGCGCGGGCGCCGGGGCATGATGCCAGGCCACGGTCATGTGGGGGCGCGGCATCGCATCGATGCCGCGCCCGGAGAGGGGACCGTACGGGGCGGGGGGCGCGGTGAGTGTGGGGGCGCTGGCGGCGCTGGGGGCCGCGCTCTGCTGGGCGGCGACGAACCTGATCCTGCGCGAGACGATCGCCACGCTCGGCGGGGCCACGGCGCAGGCTTGGCGCACCGTCGTCGGGGTGCTCGTCTTCGCCCCCGCTTTCCTCGCCTTGCGCCCCCCGCGTGCGCTGCTGGCGATCTCGCCTCGCACCGTCCTGGCGCTCCTCCTCGCGGTCCTGCTGAGCATGGTGATCGGGGACATCCTGCAGTTCACCGCCGTCCGCCACCTCGGGGTGGCCCTGACCCTCCCCCTCGCCTCCGCCTATCCGCTCCTGACCGTGCCGCTCGCCGTGGCGACGCTCGGCGAGGTGCCGTCGGTGTGGCTGCTCGTCGGCGCGCTACTGATCGTCGCCGGCGTCGTCCTCGTGGCGCTCCCACGCGGCGCACCGGGATCGACGGGCGTCGTGGCGGCGGCGGGGTCCAACCACGGGGCGGGGGTGGCGCTCGCGCTCGGCTCGGCGGTCTGCGTGGCGGCGGCGACGGCCCTCACGCGGGCGGCGCTCCGGGACGTCGACATCCTCGCGGCCAACATGCTCCGCCTCCCGTTCAGCGCGGCGCTCTGTACCGCGATCAGCGCCGCGCAGCGCCGTCGGCCGCCGTGGCAGGTCGCGCGGCGGAACGTCCTCCCGCTCTGCCTCGCGGGGCTGACCGGCCTGGGGAGTACGCTCTGCTACCTGGTGGCGCTCCAGCTCGTCGGGGCCTCGACCACCGCGACGCTGAACGCGGCCGGCCCGATCTTCGGGCTCCTCGGCGCGGTGGCGTTCCTGCGCGAGCGGCCGACCCGCCGGAGCGTGGCGGGCACCTTCGTCGCCTTCCTCGGCATCGTCCTCGTCGTCTGACACCGGCGGCAGTGCGCACGGCGATGTCTACGTCGGCGAGGTCACCTGAGTGTGCAGCGTGCGGCGCGGTCGCGTGCCAGCGGACTGCCACACTTTGCAAAAGTTCACGCGCGTCGGGGCGTGAGACGGTGGCAGGCCTGACGCAACTGGTGTCACTCCCCGATCGCGCAGCTGGTCACGGGCACGAATACATGAGGCCGCAGCGGCGGAAACGGAGGGTCGTATGGCCTGGGAATGGGAGGTCCTCGCGGGACCGGATGGCGTCACCACTGAGGGCCCGGCCTGGGATGGCCGCGGCCTGTTCTACACCAGCATCGGCAACAACGCGATCCGCCGGTACGATCCGATGACGGGGACGGTGTCCACCGTCTACCGCGACACCGCCGGGGCGAATGGCCTCGCCTTCGATCCGCACGGCCGACTGTATGCCTGCTCCCAGGACCGGCGCGCGATCCTCCGCTTCGACGTCGACGGCACGTGTGCCGTCCTGGCCGACCGGTTCGCGGGACGGCGGCTGAATAGCCCCAACGATCTCGCGCTCGACGCGGGCGGCGGGATCTGGTTCACCGATCCGCGCTATGGCGACGACCACCGCGATCGCGAACTCGACCATTGCTCGGTCTATCGCCTCGCCCCGCCCGCGGGGGGGGCGGGCGCGTGGCCCATCCAACGGGTCACCTTCGACACGACACGCCCGAACGGCATCCTGCTCGCGTTCGACGAGCGGACGCTCTACGTGGCGCAGAGCGACTATGACCGGGGGGCGGCCCGCCAGCTGCGGGCCTACGCGATCGCGGACGACGGCTCGTTGGGTTCCGCCCGGGTGCTGCATGACTTCGGCGCGGCGCGCGGCATCGACGGGATGTGCTGGGATACCGCGGGGAACATCGTGGCGACCTGCGGCTGGGAGGTGAGCGGGCCGGGCTCGCGGGTCGCCATCTTCGCGCCCGACGGCCGGGTGCTGGAGGAACACCCGGTCCCCGCCGGCCGGCCGACGAATTGCGCCTTCGGCGGCGCGGACCGCACCGACCTGTACGTCACGACGATCAGCGGGCACCTCTACCGGGTCCGCAATACCGGCCGGCGGGGCCACCTGCCGCCGCCACACATCCCGCCCTATATCGGCGGGTCGGGCCAGGTCGGATGATCGCCCTGTGCGGGGGCTCGTGCACGAACTGGTGCGTCGGTCAGGGTTTCCAATCAGGGACTTTGCGCGGTGAGCCCGGGGCGTTTTGCACCGCCCGGCGACCTGCTCCACACGCCCTGCCCCTGCCCCTCATGCTTCAGCATCAGCAAGGCGCGGTCGGTGCAACCCGACGACGGTCCGAGAGTCGGGTCATACGGCACGAGCCCGCTCAATAGGTCCCGGTCGTGACGACGCAGCCCTGCAGGCAGCGATCACCCCCCTTGACCTCACATGTGCCGTGCTTACGCCAGCACCCACCCGGTGCGTGGTCCGCCAGGCACACACCGCTTGATCCGGAGCGATCGTTGTTGCGTGAGCGCGGGGGCGGGGGCTGAGCCCCACCCCCGCTTTGCGATCTTTTGCTTAACCAGGCGCTGCACCGCGATCGCACGTTGCTCGACTCCACCGCGCCGAAGGCGGCGGTCCGGTAGTAACCGTAGCCGAGCCTACCGAGCCGCATCCAGGGCGCTGGCGATCCCGGCGAGGCGCTGTTCCCGCTCGCCGACGAAGCGCTTGATCCCGGCGAGGATGTGGTCGGGCGACAGGTGGGCCTCCTCGTAGACTTCGGCGGGGCTGCCGCCGGTGCGCCAGCGGTTGTCGAAGTCCGCCGAGAGGGCGTACTCGTCGGCCGACCGGTGCGTGATCCAGTCGCGCATCAGGCGCCGCGCGCCGTTGGTGATGTAGGTCAGGTCCAGGCGATCGGCGGGGCTCAGGATGCTGTCCTGATACTCCCGCGACTGCCGCTTGAAGAGTTCGGGGCTGACCGCCGCGATCAGCTTGACGTTCAGGCCCTCCGCGTCGAGTTGCGACAGCAGCCCGACCACGTTGTACGTCGAGAGGGTCCCCTGCACCAGGATCGTGCCGCCGCGCGGCTGACCCGGCGTGTAGTCGCGCAGGAGATACGCGCCGCGCGCCGCGTCGGTGTGCGGGGCCATCCCCAGCGCCGCGCGGTCGGGGATCTGGA
>DATCMP010000454.1:0-2482 GCA_036563365.1 Thermomicrobiales bacterium | reverse complement strand
AGCGACACGTTGGCCCGGCTGGGTGGCGACGAGTTTGCGATCCTGCTTGATGGGACCGATGCGGACGAGGCGACGCAGGTGGCCTCGCGAATTCTCGCGACGCTGGCGCTGCCACTCCCCGTGGACGGGCAGCTGTTCCGTCTGACCGCCAGCGTCGGCATTGCCCCCGGGCACGCCGCCCACGCGCGGCCGGAGGAGGTGCTGCGCGATGCCGACATCGCCCTCTACCGCGCCAAGGATGCCGGCCGCGCGGGCTATGCCCTCTTCGATCCGGTAATGCAGGCGCAGCTCAGGGCGCGCCTGGACCTGGAGCGTGACCTGCGGCATGGGCTAGAGCGCGATGAATTCGTCCTGCATTACCAACCGCTCGTCACCGTCCCGGACGGCCAGATCATCGGTGTCGAAGCGCTGGTCCGCTGGCAACACCCGTCGCGCGGGCTGCTCGGACCCGGGACGTTTATCCCGCTGGCGGAGGAGACCGGCCTGATCGTCCCGCTCGGGCGTTGGATTCTGGAGGAGTCCTGCCGCCAGGCGCGGGCCTGGCAGGACGCGGATCCGGACATGCCAGCCCTCAGGATCAGCGTCAACGTCGCGGCGGGCCAGCTCCGGTCGTCCGCGTTGCTCGTTGATGTCGCGCGCGCGCTGGCGGCGACCGCGCTCCCGCCCGACCGCTTGCAATTGGAGATCACCGAGGGCGCGGCGATGGCGGACGCGGCGACGACGGTGGTGGTACTCCAGGAATTGAAGGATCTCGGGGTGCGACTCGCGCTCGATGACTTCGGGACCGGCTACTCCTCCCTCGCCTATCTCAAGCGTTTCCCGGTCGATGCGCTGAAGATCGACCGGGCGTTCGTCGACGGGCTCGGGGAGAAGGCCGCGCACGGCGCTGAGGATGAGGCGATCGTGGAGGTGGTGCTCGGGGTAGCGCGCGCATTGCGGCTGGAGGTCACGGCAGAGGGGGTGGAGACGGCGGCGCAGCTGGCACGGCTGCGCGTCCTCGGCTGTGCCATGGCGCAAGGGTATCTCTTCGCGCGACCGTTACCGGCCACCGAGTTGGCGGTGCTGCTGCGGTCCGGTATGTTGGCCGATCCCGATCGGACCAATGGCGAAAGTCAGGTGTCGATGACGAGCGCGCGTCGTTAACGACGGCCACCGTCTTTGCGCGACGATACGACCGCGCGGACTGCGCCAAGGCGAGCGGGATGTGGCGGTCAGGCGTGCCTACCGCGTTGTCGGTGCTATCCCGCACCTCTTTCGCAAAGCACACATACCCTTGACCCGATAGCGGCGCGGGCGGGAGAGTACCCGCCCGCGCCGCCGCTGCGATTCGCCACACGCGCGACAAGTCGCACTATTGGGCCGGTCGCGGTGGCCTGCGAGCGCCCCCCGGCCCACCGCCATCTGTGCTGATGTCCTGCCCGTTCACGAAGCTCGATTCGTCCGATGCCAGCCACAGGATCGCGTAGGCGGCGTCGGACGGATCGGAGGTGCGCCCGGCAGGCGAGTTCGCCGCCGCCGCGGCGAGCCACGCCGCGTCGTGCCCCTCCAGCGCCTGGACCCGTTTCTCCGTCTCGGTGATGTTCCAGCCCGGGTTGAGGTAGTTCGCCCGGACATTGTCGCCGATGAAGGCCGCCGCGACGTTCCGGGTGAGGGTCCACAAGCCCCCCTTCGAGATCGAGTAGGGGGTCAGATTGGCGGCACCACCCTTGGCGTTGCCGGAGCCGACGTTAATGATCGAGCCGCCTCCGCCCGCGATCATGTGCGGCACCGCTTCGCGACAGAGGACGAGCGGCCCCTCAAGGTTCGTCGCCATAATCTGTCGCCAGGTGTCGATCGTCGTCTCGAGTAGCGTCGCGCGCGGGTAGATCGCCGCGTTGTTGACGAGGACGTCCAGGCGCCCGAAGCGCTGCAGCGTCGCGGCGACGAGCGCGACGCAGTCCTCCTCGCGCCCCACATCGGCGCGGACGAACAGCCCCTCGCCACCGGCCTCCGCGATCCGCTGCACCGTCTCCTCGCCGGTCGCGGCCGTCCGGGCGGCGACGACGACGCGCGCACCCTCCCGGGCGAGCAACTCCGCGGCGGCGCGTCCGATCCCGGCGTTGCCCCCGGTGATGATCGCCACCTTGCCGGCGACGCGGTTGCCGCGTGGGCGCGAGGCGATCGAAGGGGGAAGGGGCACGGCCATGAGCAATCCTCCTTGATGAGCGAATACTTGATGCTATTAGCCGACCGCTTGCGTCCGCGGCCTCGCCAAGCGCGGCTATCGTTGGCGTCGGACTGCGACCGAGCCGGCAAGATCGTGAGACTACCAGGCCCGGCGATATTGTCAAGCCTCCCGCGGGTCAGGGCCGATCGCTGTCGCCCTGGGACGCATCCGCGAGTGTTGCGAGCAGGGTCGGCAGGCGGGCCGGGATCTCGCTCGGCAGATAGCCGAGCGGCCCGACCGCCGCCGCGAGTTCATCGGCCGCGGTCGCGTGGAGAT